>JAZUAZ010000182.1:0-2844 GCA_045638245.1 Acutalibacteraceae bacterium
GAGGTATCCGCCTGAAGCACGCCCGAAACTGCAACCGCACCGAGAAGTGCAACCGCAACACATATTATCTTTTTAAGCCCCAGCTTTTCCTTGAAAAAGAAGGGAGATAAGGCGATAACTATTATAGGCGCCATATAGTAGCAGACCGTTGCAACAGGTACGCCTGTATGTCTGTATGCCTCAAAAAGAAGAATCCAGTTGAAACCTATTGCCGATCCCGAAACAATGATAATCGGGAGCCTCTTTTTTATCGCCGCCTTGTCGGGTGTCTTTTTTCTTATCGCCATAGTGATAAGCAGCACAAGCATACCTACTATCCCACGGAATGCCGCAATAACACCCGAGGGCATCGCTATATATTCAACGAATATTCCGATAGTGCCGAAAATTATCATGGACGCTATCATTGAAAGCTTGGGATTCACTTTACTCAGTCCTTTATCAAGTCATTGAGTCTTTGCATAAGCTCTCTGTCGGGTGTTTCGTAGTCTGCAAAGGGAAAAGCGATTCCCATTTTATCATACTTCACCTGACAGATTTTTTTGAACGGTAAAAGCTCTGTTTTATCAACGTTTGAGTGTTCTTCTGCAATTTTCCTGAGCATCAGTACGTTTTCCTCGGTACCGTTAAGAGCAGGAATTATAACCTGCCTTAAGGTAACGGGGATTTTCTTTTCATTAAGGTATGAAAGAAATTCCAGAGGTTTTTCCATGCCGCAGCCGACATATTTACGGTACTTTTCTTCATCGGTATACTTGATATCAAGAAGTACTCTGTCTGTTTCGGCAAGCAGTGCCTTCACCTTGTCGTTGAGTATGCTTCCCGAGGTATCAAGGCAGGTATTTATACCCTCCTTGTGGCAAAGCTCAAAAGCCTCACGTACGAAATCAGCCTGCAAAAGAGGCTCACCGCCCGAAAAAGTTATACCGCCCTCGTTGCCGAAATATTCCTTGAAGCGGATTGCTTTTTTTACTATTTCCTCTGCAGTATACTCAGTACCGCCCTGCATTTCCCACGTATCGGGATTATGACAGCAGCCGCACCTGAGATTACAGCCCTGCAGAAAAACTACAAAGCGCACTCCCGGTCCGTCGAGAGTGCCCATGCTTTGTATGGAATGTATCTTTCCCGTTATACTCATATGGCTTCGTGGAAGGTACGGCTGATAACCTCTCTCTGCTGCTCACGTGAGAGCTTGTTGAAGTTAACTGCATAGCCTGAAACTCTGATTGTAAGGTTGGGATATGCTTCAGGATTTTCGTATGCCTTCTTGAGTGTTTCGCGGTTAAGCACATTGATATTGATGTGATGTGCTTTCTTTGCGAAGTAACCGTCAAGGATTGCAACAAGGTTGTTTATTCTTTCCTCTTCATCTCTGCCGAGAGCTTCGGGAGTGATTGTAAAGGTGTTTGAAATACCGTCACGGCAGTCATCGTAGCTGATTTTTGCAACAGAGTTAAGTGATGCAAGCGCACCGTTTTCTTCGCGGTTGTGCATGGGATTTGCACCGGGTGCGAAGGGAGCTGATGCCTTTCTTCCGTGGGGAGTAGCACCTGTGTTCTTACCGTACATTACGTTTGAGGTAATGGTGAGTACGGAAAGAGTGTGGATAGCCTGACGGTAGGTGTCATTCTTGCGAAGCTCTGTAATCATACGGTGTGTCATATCCTTAGCGATAAGGTCAACACGGGCATCGTCATTACCGAACTTGGGGAAGTCGCCTGTGGTTTCAAACTCTGTTATAAAGCCGTTACTGTCCTTTAAGGGCTTAACATCAGCGAACTTGATTGCACTGAGTGAGTCAGCAACAACCGAAAGACCTGCAATACCGAATGCCATAAAGCGCTCAACATCTGTATCGTGAAGAGCCATCTGTGTCTTTTCGTAAGCGTACTTATCGTGCATATAGTGGATGATATTCATTGTGTTTACATAAAGGTGGCTGAGCCATTCAATGTAAATCTGATATCTTTCCATAACAGCATCGAAGTCGAGCTTTTCTGTATCCATAACGGGCATCTGAGGACCGATGTGAATACCGCTTGTTGTATCATAACCACCGTTGATAGCGATAAGAAGAAGCTTTGCAAGGTTACATCTTGCACCGAAGAACTGCATCTGCTTACCGACCTTCATTGCGGAAACGCAGCAGGCAATAGCATAGTCATCACCGTAGATAGGACGCATAACATCGTCATTCTCATACTGAATTGAGTCTGTATCTGCGGAAACCTTTGCACAGAACTTTTTGAAACCATCGGGAAGGTCATTTGACCAGAGAACGGTAAGATTAGGCTCAGGTGATGAGCCGAGAGTGTAAAGAGTATTAAGCACACGGAAGCTGTTCTTTGTAACAAGAGTTCTTCCATCCTCACCCATACCGCCTACTGCTTCTGTAATCCACATGGGGTCACCGCCGAAAAGCTCGTTATATTCGGGTGTACGGAGGTGACGTGCCATACGAAGCTTCATAACGAAATCGTCCATAAGCTCCTGTGCGCCCTCTTCGGTAAGGATGCCGTTATCAATATCTCTCTGAATATAGATATCAAAGAATGTGCTTACTCTGCCAAGAGACATAGCCGCACCGTTCTGCTCCTTGATTGCACCGAGATAAGCAAAATAAGTCCACTGGATTGCTTCTCTTGCATTTGCTGCAGGACCGCTGATGTCATAACCGTACATCTGGGCCATTTCCTTCATATATCCGAGGAATGCGATCTGCTGATAAAGCTCCTCGTTAAGACGTGTTCTTTCTGTGTTGAAGGCGTAGTTTGCAAGCTCTGCCTTATCCTTTTTCTTTTCTGCGATAAGCTTATCAACACCGTAAAGAGCAACACGGCG
>JAZUAZ010000183.1:0-5364 GCA_045638245.1 Acutalibacteraceae bacterium
AGGGCAAGCTCACCGTTTTTTACAAGTAATACCTCTTTCATATTTTACCTCTTACTTCTTCATAATAACTTTAAAGGCTCTGTTTATTCCTTCAATAAAATAATCAAGCTCGTTTTCTGTTGTAAGCCTTGAAAGGCTCACACGGAGCGATGAATCTATGGCATCATCGCTGAGGCCGATAGCCGTAAGCACGTGGCTCTTGTGTCCCTTGGCACAGGCTGAGCCCGATGAAACATAAATCTCCATATCCGAAAGAAGGTTGAGAACAGTCTCGGAGCGAAGTCCCTTAAGGGAAAGATTTACTATGTAGGGAAGTGCATTATCGGGGCTGTTTATACTTACTCCGTCGATGGTACGAAGCTTACTTACAAAGCCGTTACGCAGTTCCGTCATTTTTGCAAGGCTCTTTTCAACGGTAAGTTCATTTACCGCACCCATAAAGCCTGCGATTGCCGGCATAGGCTCTGTACCCGGTCGGATATCTCTTTCCTGACCGCCGCCTACCGCAACGGGACGTATTTTTGTTCCCTTTTTAATAAACAAGGCACCGACACCCTTGGGGCCGTGGATTTTATGTGAGCTGACCGTCATAAGGTCAATACCCAGCTTTTTAGGATTAAGAGGAAGCTTGCCGAAGGCCTGTACCGCATCAACGTGAATAACCGCAGGAGCGTTTTTTCTTTTTACGATACCGCTGAGCATTTCTATGGGCTGAATTGCACCGACCTCGTTGTTGACCGCCATAACGCTTATGAGTATCGTCTTTTCATTTACAGCCACTTCAAAAGCGTCCATATCAAGGTGTCCCGATGAATCGGTACCGATGTATATTACATCAAAGCCCTCCTCCTCAAGCCGCTTAAAGGCATTGAGTACACTCGGATGCTCTATCCTTGTGGTAATAACTCTGTCGCCCTTTCTTCTGTTGGCGTAAGCAGTACCGAAAATCGCAAGGTTGTTGCCTTCAGTTCCGCCGGAGGTGAAAACAACCTCGTCAGCGTCACACTTCAGCGCCTTTGAAAGAGCCGTACGTGCCTGACGCAGAAGCATATCCGCATCAATGCCCGACTGATGCAGCGACGAAGGATTACCCCAGCAGTTTTCTATAGCATTTATCATTTCCTTCTTTGCTTTTTCACAAAGAAAAGTGGTTGCACTGTTGTCAAGATAAGCCTTCAAAGGGCACACCTCCTCATTTTATTACATAATTGCATACTATTATACTATAAACGAAAAAAATATGCAACTATTTAGAAAAAAATCAGGCATATTTTTACCCTCTTTTCACAAACTAATTTTAGTAAAATTGCACTTATTTTCAACATCAGGAGGAGTAAGTAAACTATGAAACCCTTAACCAAGCGTGCCTATATACGCCTTATCGCTCTTTTTGCCTTTTTTTCAGTTACACTTGCAGTTTATTCTGCCGTCACCACGGTGAAGTTAAACCGACTTTCCATAGCCGAGGAAACCCGCAACCAACAGACGATAAACCAGCTTTGCGAAAGCATTGACAGTATAACGGTTGACCTGCAGAAGTGCCTTTATGCCTCCTCACAGGATATGCTCCGCGAGCAAGGCAACAGACTTAACCGTGAAGCTACCTCAGCAAAGGAAAACCTCAGTCAGCTTGCAAACGAAACCGCTGACACAGAGGAAATCTACCGTTTTCTCTCTCAGGTCGGCAATTATGTGATTGCCCTGAGCCGAAATGATGGGATTTCGGAAAAGGATTCAAAAAATCTGAGGACACTCTGTGACTATTCCGTTGCTCTTAACAAAGAGCTTACCGTTCTTCTCGGAGACTACTCAGACGGAGCGGTAAGCTTCAACGTAAAAAAAGATACCCTTGCACCGGAAAACGCCGTACTTCCCGACGATTTCTATACCCGTATAAAGGATACCGCACAGACGGTGACTGATTATCCCACACTGCTTTACGACGGTCCCTTCTCAGACTCGGTCAGTAAAGGGGACTACTCTGTAACAAAAAACAAAAACGAAGTCACACGCAAGGAGGCAAAGCAGATAGTCGCAGACATCACGGGTATTTCTCCCGCTGCCTTCAGAGAAGAAAAGGACATTGACGGCGACATTGCTCTTTACTGCTTTTCGTCAAATGATATCTATATAACCGTCACCAAAAAAGGCGGACTTGTCCACTCTTTTATCCGTGATATTACAGCCGGAGAAGCGACAATCACTCCCGAAGAAGCAGTAAAACGCGGACTTTCATATCTGAATAAGCTCGGATACAAAAATATGAAGGAAAGCTACTACTCCGTATATGACGGTATCTGCACAATAAACTACGCCTTTGTGCAAGGCGGGGTTGTATGCTACTCTGACCTTATAAAGGTCAGCATCACCCTCGATAAGGGCGAGCCTGCAGCCCTCGATGCTTCAACGTGGCTTTCAAACCACAGAACAAGAAGCTTACGTAAAGAGCGCATCTCCGCCGAAGAAGCCCGCGGCTCTCTCGCAGACTGTCTTACCGTACTTTCCGAAGGCAAGGTGCTGATTCCGACAGATTACGGAAAAGAAGTTCTGTGCTATGAATTTCACTGCAGGGATACTGCATCCGAAAGAGAGGTGCTCGTCTATATAAACTGTCTGACCGGAGAGGAGCAGGATATTATGCTTCTTCTTTATGAGGATGACGGTATACTGACGAGATAATGCAAAAAACGGGACTGTCACACCCTCGTGCAACAGTCCCGTTACGGTTATTTAATTATAGAAGGATCTTTTCCTTCAAGAAGTCTTTCTATTATCATCTTAGGGATAACAAGCAATTTTCTGAAAATTTCAAACAGCCTCTGAAGAAGAGTCTTCTCTGCGCCGTCGTCCTCCGGAGCCGTAATAGGCTCAAGCTTCTGGGGATCATCCTCACAAACCTTAAGGAACTGAGGTCTGTTGGGGTCAGTGAAAACATCGGTGTCATAGGTAGTAATTTCTCTGATAAAATCATTGTAATCAGCAATCTTTTTACTGTGGCCGAGACCTTTTATAAACCAGGTTCTGAAAGGGAAGGCACAGGTTGATGCGTCAATATTCCACTCCGGACACATAAAGTTATAGTCCGTATACCTCTGCTGAACGTAATCCTCGGGGAATGTTTCTGCGTAATTTGCGCAGGTTGCACCGTAAGAAGAAACGGTGGTAGTTACAAGACCGTCATCCATAATGTTTTCACCTGAGGTAAGAGGAATAGCAGCAACACCGAATTTACATACAACAGCCATATTGAGACCTTCATTGTTTTCCTCGGCGTCAAAATAAATCTGCGTTGCATTGTTTGCAACGTTATAGTGATAGTACTCCATTTTTGCTATAGTCTGAGCATAGGTATGGTTCGGATCCTTATAGTCTTCCCCGTAAAGGAACTTCATAGCAGGGATGAAATATTCGTCAGGTATACACACACAAAGAGTGGGAAGAGTAGCAAGAAAATCACGGGCTACGTCAACAACACCTTCATAAACAGCCTTTTTGAGCACGGGAACAGCCAAAGCCTGAAGCAGAACATCAAGCACACCCGTTTCCTCGAGCACATAGAAGAAATCGCTCAGAGCCTCATCCTGTGAAAGCTGCTCTATATAATCGCACAGACCTCTTGCATTAACGTCAAAATTGCCGCTTAAAAGCTCACCCAGAAAGTTCATACCGCCTACTGAGGGTGCACAAAGGAGTACGGTATCAATCTTGTGAAGATTTTCAGGGTATTCATACATGTATGCAGTAACGATATTTGCTCCGAAGCTTGAGCCTATGAGTTCAATTTTCTCTGCACCCGTTTCCGCAAAAAGCTGATCGATAGCTACCTGAAGCTGATGAGCCGAAACTACGGGCGACTCTCTGCAGTCATAATAGAACTCGTAAACGCCGTCTCTCCTTTTTTTGAGACCCGGCTCCTCGTTGACAACCCCATCCATATTTGAGCCGTCGGGCTTAAAGGCAAGCATACCGAAGGTTTCCATACAGTAATCGTAAATAACGGAGCGAAGTACGTTCGGCTCAGCATTCTTCACTGCATCGAAGATATACTCATCGATTTTTTCCACGTTTGACATAAGTCTGTCCGTGTCGAAGGGGTAGAACAGAGATTTTTGCTCGGGATCATCCTCGTAATAGATTTTTACACTGCTGGCACCGAAGCCCTTAACAGTAAGCTCGGGATATTTTTCTTCCTTTTCTGCCTCAGCGACAAGAGCCAAAGGCATTACGGATAACACCATCAGGCAAACAAGGAGAAAGGATATGGTTTTCTTTGCTGTACTTTTCATAGGATCAACCTCCATACTTTCGCACAATAAACATTATACCGATAAATCACAGTAAATTTATACCATAAATTAAAAAGATTTTCAATACCGATACACATTTCTCTGCATAAAAAAGAAGCCTTTAAATAAAAAAACAGCAGAAATTTCTCTGTACGGCATAAAAAAGTAAAAATCATAAGTAAGGAAATACTATGAAAAACGAAGAAAAACGAAGAAAATGAGAGCAAGTGAAATGTAAATTAAAAAAATGCAAAAAAGGTGTTGACAAGTCCTACCTCTTGTGATAAAATATCCGAGCAATTTGACAAAATAAATTATTCGGAGGTAAAAAGATATGTCAACTTATATGCCCAAAGCAGCAGACATCACACGTAAGTGGTATGTTATCGACGCTGAAGGAAAGCATCTCGGACATGTAGCAGCTAAGGCAGCTGAGCTTCTCAGAGGCAAGCACAAGGCTACATTCGCTCCCCACGCAGACTGCGGTGACCACGTTATCGTTATCAACGCTGACAAGATTGTTCTCACCGGTAAGAAGCTCGATCAGAAAATGTATTATCATCACACAGGTTACATCGGTAACATGAAGAAGGTTAAGTATTCAACTCTTCTCAACGAGAAGCCCGAGTTCGTTATGACAAAGGCTATCAAGGGTATGGTACCCGACACTGTTATCGGCCGTAACGCTATGACAAGACTTCGCGTATATGCAGGTGCTGAACACGCACACGCAGCTCAGAAGCCCGAAGTTGTAGAATTCTAAGAAAGGGAGGACAAAGTAAATGTACGAAACAACACCGTTCTTCTACGGCACAGGTCGTAGAAAGAAGTCAATCGCAAGAGTACGTGTATATGCAGGTACAGGCAAGATCATCATCAACGACAGAGAAATCGACGATTATTTCGGTCTTGAAACACTTAAGCTCATCGTTCGTCAGCCTCTCAATCTTACAGGTACAACTGAGAAGTTCGACATCGTTTGCCGCGTTTCAGGCGGTGGCGTAACAGGCCAGGCTGGTGCTATCCGTCACGGTCTTTCAAGAGCTCTTCTTCAGTATGACGAGGCTCTCAGAGCTGA
>JAZUAZ010000184.1:0-14083 GCA_045638245.1 Acutalibacteraceae bacterium
CGCTTCCTTTCAACACTCGGCGATGTTATCATCAATGCGGCAAAGAATTACGACCCTGCAAAGGTTACACACTATGCAATCGACCTTGCTACCTGCTTCCACAAGTTCTACAACAACTGCCGCGTAGGCGTTGAGGACGAAAGCCTTATGCAGGCAAGAATTTTCCTTTGCCTTCGTGTAAGAGACACTATGAAGAGTATCCTCAACATGCTCAGAGTGGATGCTCCCGAAAGAATGTAATATATTCCTGAAAAAAATCAGATAATAATCAGGGATTGTTAGTTAAATTTAAGTTTTATGTCCTAAAATTTATATAAAAGAAAAACAGATAGGAGAAATACTATGAATAAAGAAAAAATACTTGTAGTCGATGACGACACCAGCATCTGCGAGCTTCTGAGAGTTTATCTTGAAAAGGAGGATTATCAGGTTGTTATCGCCAATGACGGTATGAGTGCCGTTTCCACCTTCAAGGAGGAAAATCCCAGTCTTATTCTTCTTGACATTATGCTTCCCAAGCTTGACGGCTGGCAGGTATGCAGAGAAATCAGAAAGTTTTCCGAAACACCCATTATTATGCTTACAGCAAAGGGAGAGGTTTTCGACAGAGTTCTCGGCCTCGAATTAGGTGCTGATGACTACGTTGTAAAGCCCTTCGAAACAAAAGAAATCGTTGCACGTATCAAAGCGGTTCTCCGCCGCTCCTCTGCTTCCGCAACAGAAGAGCTCAAGGAGGTACACTACGATAAGCTTTCAATCAACCTTACAAACTACGAGCTTAAGGTAAACGGAGTTCAGGTGGATACACCCCCGAAAGAAATGGAGCTTATCTTCCACCTTGCAAAGAATGCCAACAGAGTTTTCACAAGAGACCAGCTTCTTGACGAAGTGTGGGGCTATGACTATTACGGTGACAGCAGAACCGTAGACGTACACGTAAAGCGTCTTCGTGAAAAGCTCACAGGTGTGTCCGACAAGTGGGAGCTTCGCACCGTATGGGGCGTAGGCTACAAGTTCGAAACAAAGGAATAACCGAATTTATACAAGCCGGACTTAGCTTCGGCTTGTGTCAATGAGAGGTACAGAAAAATGAAAAAAACAAACCGCAGAAAGAAAAAAGGAAGCCTTTTCAGACGGTATTTCGGTGTTTCTGCCCTTGTTGTTCTTGTGGGATTTATGTTCCTCGGCTTCACTATGCTTTTATTCAACGCAGCACAGTGGTGGCAGGATAAAACCGAATCCCTTTCAAGAAACGCTCACAACCTGGCCGTAAACTATTCAGAGCTTCATCAGAACGACCTTACCGACGAGGAAAAGGAGGAGCTTCTTTCCAGTGCGTTGGACTTCACCTATAAAGCCACCGTTTCCGAATACTTCATTTCCGACACTGAAGGTAACGTTATATACTGTGCCGATGAAAACAACAATGACGGTGCACTGTGTAAAGAGCACAGCAATATGAAAATTTCGTCTGCAAACATAGAAAAGGCTATGGAAAGCGGGTATACGGAATACACCACCAGCGACGAGTTCGGTATGGGTAAATTCGTTGTTGCTGAGCCTATAATCGTACAGAATCGGACTGTAGGTCTTGTTTTCGCAGTTGAAGACGCTGTTCAAGGCTTTCTGCCTTATGTTTCAGGTATAGCTCAGACCCTTTTCTATGCTATCTGCTTTGCTATGATTGTTGTTTTCATCCTTATTTTCTTTATAACCCGCGGTATTGCAAAGCCTCTTGAGGAAATGCAGGAGGTAACCGAATACTACGCAAGAGGAGAATTCCAGCACAAGGCTAACGAAAACTATAAAAAGAGTAACTTCGCAGACTTCGCAAAAGCTCTTAACAAAATGGGAAGTGAGCTTGCCATAACCGAGGAATCCAGAAAGAGCTTTGTGGCCAACGTATCCCACGAGCTTAAAACCCCTATGACGTCTATAGTCGGCTTTGTTGACGGTATTCTCGACGGCACCATACCTCCCGAACAGGAGAAAAAGTATCTCAATATAGTTTCAAACGAAGCAAAAAGGCTTTCAAGAATGGTTGTTTCTATGCTCAACCTTTCAAAAATCGAAGCAGGCGAAGTAAAGCTTTCACCTGCCGTGTACGATATATCATCACAGATTTTTGAAACTCTTCTCTCATTTGAAAAGAGAATCGATGAAAAAAATATAAACATCGAGGGCTTCGAGGATATGAACAATGTGAAGCTCAAGGGTGACAAGGACCTTATTCAGCAGGTCGTGTATAATCTTCTTGATAATGCGGTTAAGTTCACACCCGAAAACGGTACCATACACGTTTATGCACAAAATAACGGCACCGTTACAACAGTTACCATACGCAATTCGGGCGCAGGAGTAAAAGCTGAAGAAATATCGAGAATTTTTGAGCGCTTTTACAAGGTGGATAAATCAAGAAGCTTCGACACAAAGGGTGTAGGTCTTGGTCTTTACATCGTTAAAACCATTATAAATATGCACAACGGAGATATCACCGCAAGAAGCAAGAGCGGAGAATATACCGAGTTTATGTTTGAAATACCTTTCGAATAATGTGCAGAACAGCATTATATAAAGTCAGTTTAATTTATTGCTGTAAAAATTCCCCCTCAAACGGAATTGCAAAGGAGTGCAAACAATGAATGAGAATAACATGAACGAAGAAAAAACGGGCGGTATACATCCCGTAAACAGCGATTATGCCGCCGATATAAGCGGTCCTTCACGGAATTCCGCTTCATATACGGACGAAACGACCGAGGACGGCTTCGCAGCTTCACCTGCGACAAAACCTGCTCAGCCTGTCTTCCGTCCTGCAGAAAATAATGAACAGCCTTTCCGGCAGACTCCGCCTCAGCCGCAACAACCCCTTCAGCCCAATCTTCCCCCACAGAGCCCTTACAGACCTGTGCAGAATAATCAGCCGCAGCCAGTGATATCTCCTTACAATCCGTATGCGGCAAACCGGAACAGCGGCTACAACCCTTATCAGGCACCCTCTTACAATCAGCCTCAGTCCACTCCTCCTCAGCCCACTAACGGCAGCGGAGGAAAAAATCTCGCAATTATACTTATAGCTGTCTGCGTTATCGTTGCAGTTATCGCTGTCTGTGTCGGAATTTTCAGTGGCGGAGACAGTTCTGCTCTTCCGCAGGTTAACGAGTCCACTACAACTGAGCAGTCATACACCAAGCCTACAACAAACACGAATCCTGAAACCACTGTAAGTGACAGTATGAATGTTTCAACAACAGCTCCGTCGGGAGAAGTTCCCAACTCTGTATTTGTAGCACAGAAGGTACGTCCAAGCGTTGTCGGTATTATGACCTACTATGACGGAGAGCTTACAGGTGAAGGCTCAGGCGTGCTTATGAGCGAAAAGAACGGCTGGACATATATTATAACCTGCGCTCACGTTATCAACGAGGAAGACGTGGATTACGGTGTCCTTCTTCTCGACGGTACTCATCTTGAAGCTGAGCTTGTTGCATATGATACAAGAACGGATATCGGTGTTATCAAGGTAAATAAAACAGGGCTTCCCCTTGCAGAATTCGGTGATTCCACATCACTTCAGGTCGGTGAACCCATCTACGCCATCGGTAATCCCGGCGGCTCCGAGTATTTCGGCTCGATAACCGACGGTATCGTAGCTTCAATTGACCGTTCCATTTCTTCCACCTATACAATGACCTGCATCCAGCATAATGCGGCAATCAACCCGGGCAATTCCGGCGGTGCTCTTGTTAATTCCTCAGGTCAGGTAATCGGTATCAACTCCTCAAAAATCGCAAGTATGGAGTTTGAAGGTATGGGCTTTGCCGTACCAACTTCAATAGCAGGTCCCGTTGTTGATTCTCTTATAAGCTTCGGCTATGTTCCCAACAGGCCCAAGCTCGGTATTGAATATGAGCACGTAAGCTCCTATCAGCTTTACAGCATCATCGTATCACTCTCTGATCTTCCTCAAGGCTCTCTCGTCATCGCATCAATAGCAGATGACAGCAGTCTTGTCGGCACAGATGCACAGGTCGGTGACCTTATCATCGCCGTAAACGGTAAGGATATGACTGACAGCAGTGTACTGCTCGACCTTATTGAAACAGGTGCAGTAGGAGATACACTTACTCTTACCCTTGCAAGAATCAATAAGCGTACCTATAAGGTATCTACCTTTGATGTTGTTATTACTCTTGTTGAAGATAAGGGTTACAATTAAATTTACGTAAGTATGTTTTTAAAATCATTTGCATAAAAAGCTTTTTAAAAACCGTCGGGGCATCGGATCCCGACGGTTTTCGCATCGTTTTGACCTTTTTTATATTATCGGAATTTAATCTGCTCAAGGCTTCTGAACTCATAGCCCTCTGCTCTTGCCGCATCAATGATTTTTCCGAGTGCCTCAGCATTGTCACGCGACACACTGTGAAGAAGTATTATCGCTCCGTTATGAAGCCGTGACATTACAGTTTCAAATGCATAATCCTCACCCTTGATGCTCTGAGTATCCCAGTCGTTATAGGCAACCGACCAGAACACACTCACATAGCCGAGAGAAGCAACAAGATCAAGAGCACTTTCGGTATACTCACCTGCAGGGAATCGGAAATATCTTGCACAGTATCCGAAATTTTCTCTCAGATAGTTTTCCGTTATCTCTATTTCCTGAGCCATTTTATCCCTGCTTATTTCTGCAAAAGAGGGATGCGTTGTAGAATGATTTCCCACGATATGGTCCTCATTTATCATACGTGAAATCAGCTCAGGCTCAGATTTTATATGATCGAGGGTACAGAAAAATGCCGCAGGTACCTGCTTTTCCTTAAGTGTATCAAGGATATCTGATGTAAGATTGTCGTGCTCATATCCGCAGTCAAAGGTAAGATAAATCACCTTTTCCTCGCTCAATCTGTCGAGAGTAACCGCATAGTAATCGTCAAATGTATCCTGAAATTTTTCAACGGTATGATGAGGCTTGCCGTCAGATGCAGGTCCGTGGGAGTGGGAACGCTTTTCCTGCGAAAGTCCGTCCCTTTTATCCGTGGCGACGTAATCTGTTTTTACAAGAGGATAAAGGCCTGACAGAGTATCTCCTCCCGCTTCACCCTTTACAACCATACTTTCTAAATCTATGTGATAATCACTGCTGCGATTTTCCGTATTTATCTGCGTTGATGAATTTATCTGAGGTGTAAGCTCAGTCGGTACGGGAGTCTGACTCTGACCTGTACCCGACTCGCCTGAAGGTGCCGTACTCTCAAGCTGAGTACCCGTATTTTTCCTTCCGCAGCCCGCAAAGCTTACGAGTATGCATATAACTGAAATGATGCTTATTATCTTTTTCATTTAAAAGCCTCCCTTTTTATGTAAATCGGTGATAAATCACCGAACGGAGCTTTACTTGAACATATAACGCATATCGCCCATCATACCTTCAACGGTTTTCATAGCCTTGTTTGCTCTCTTCTTCATCGAACGCATACCTCTTGCTCTCTGTGAGCCTATTATAGCCGCAGTACCGCCTACGATAAGACCTGCACCAATACCCGTTGCTAAGCTTCTCATGCTCATAATCTGTCCTCCTTTGATTTTTTTGCCGAAAAAATTACAGCACCCTTAGTTTTTTACCCTCTCAGAAAGATAACCGAGGAATTTTTTGTTTTTAGTGTTTCTTTTTTTATTTTTTAATGATATAATCAATCCGTCAAGTATTAAAATTCAGGAGAAAAGCCTATGTCCCGTCTCAATATAGTTCTTGTTGAACCGCAAATACCTCAGAATACAGGAAATATCGCAAGAACCTGCGCCGCTACAGGAGCCTCACTTCATCTTATAAAGCCTATGGGCTTCACTGTTGACGATAAGAAGCTCAAAAGAGCAGGTCTTGATTATTGGTATCTTCTTGATATTACCTATTATGACGGTCTTGAGGATTTCTATTCAAAGCATCCCGACGGTAATTTTTTCTATCTTACAACAAAGGGTACACACATATATTCAGATGTGGAGTTTCCCGATAATACCTATCTGTTTTTCGGAAGAGAGGATGCAGGTCTTCCCGAGGAGCTTTTAAAGGCTAATCCTGACACCTCACTGAGAATACCAATGATAGGTGAGGCAAGAAGTCTCAACCTTTCAAACACCGTTGCACTTACTGTTTACGAGGTGCTTCGTCAGTGGGGCTTCCCCGAAATGCTTTGCGAGGGTAAGCTGACAAAATTTGACTGGTAAAAGAGGATAAGCACTATGAAAAAGAAATTTACGGCTGAAGAGATTATAAAAAGCCACGAAACCAATATAAAGGCTGCAACGAGCCTTTATACTCTTGCAGGTGCACTGTATGCCATTTATGCCCTGCGATACTTCATTACGGGCAATTTCAATTTTTATTTTAAGCTGGCTTTTGCCGATATGTTTTTAAAGCTCGGTGAGGCAGATGAAATCCCCTTCGCCCTCGGTGTTGTTCTTGCACTTCTGAGCCTGATTATTTACATTCTTCCCGGCACAAAGCTTATGAAAAATCACAAGCTCTTTATCCCTGCGGCAATCATTTATATCGTCGATACGGTATGCCTTCTGTTCTGCGATTTTGTGTTATGGGGTATGCCGCAGAATTCGGATTTTCTCATCGACGTCATATGTCATTTATGGGTATTCGTTTTTGTAATTGTCGGCTTAAGATCGGCAAAGGCACTGAAAAAGAAAGCAGAATAAAAAGCATTTATACAGAAATTAAAAGCTGTCACATCAATAACAGGTGACAGCTTTATTTTTATAGAATAATTCAATTATATACGGGAAATACGTGTATTTTATGCTTTTTTATTATTCAGCCTCCTGATCCTCATTGACAGTAACCTTTCCGTCGCCGTCAATATCACATACATAGCTTTTCCCCTTTGTAAGAGTACCCTCTAAAAGCAGCTGAGACAGAACATCCTCTATGCGGCTTCGTATTTCACGGCGTAGCGGTCTTGCACCGTAAACAGGGTCAAATCCCTTTTCAGCGATAAAGCTTATAAGCTGAGGAGTGAACCTGATTCCTATATCCATATCATCGAGCTTTACTGCCAGTGTGTTGAGCATTTTAGAAGCTATTTCCCCGATTTCGTCTTTTTCCAGCTGATTGAAAATAATAATTTCATCAACTCTGTTAAGAAACTCAGGTCGGAAGGTCTTTTTCAGCTCATCATTAACCGCCGCTTCTATTTTAGCCTTTCTCTGATTATCTCCGCCGGTGAAACCTATGGCTCTCCCCTCACCCGCAATAAGCTTTGCACCTAAGTTTGAGGTCATAATAATAACAGTGTTCTTAAAATCAACTCTTCTGCCCTGACCGTCGGTAAGTATACCGTCATCAAGAATCTGCAGAAGCATATTGAAAACGTCGGGATGCGCTTTCTCTATTTCGTCAAAAAGGATTACACTGTAGGGCTTTCTTCTTACCTTTTCCGTAAGCTGACCGCCATCCTCGTGACCTACATAGCCTGGAGGCGCACCCACAAGACGGGATGCATTATGCTTTTCCATAAATTCACTCATATCAAAGCGGATAACTGCATTTTCATCACCGAAAACAGTTGCACCGAGAGCCTTGCAAAGCTCTGTTTTGCCCACGCCTGTAGGGCCGAGAAACATAAATGAGCCCATAGGTCTTTTAGGGTCACGAAGTCCGCTTCTTGATCGGCGGATAGCCTTTGCAACCGAAGATACCGCCTTATCCTGACCTACTATCCTTTCATGGAGTATTTTTTCCATATCGAGAAGCCTCTGCCCCTCTTCCTTGGATATTTCCGCAAGAGGTATACCTGTCCAGCCTGAGATAATTTCTTCAACTTCTGCAGAGGTTACCTCCTCATTTGTTCCCGAGGAAGCCTCTTTCCAATCGGAGCGTGAAACCGCTATTCTGCTCATAAGCTCCTTTTCCTTGTCACGAAGCAGTGCGGCCCCCTCAAAATCCTGTGAGTTGACTGCAGCCGCCTTTTCTGAGGTAATATCCTTAAGCTGAAGCTCAAGCTCTCTTATTTCAGGCGGTACGGTATACGAACGCAGTCTGACCTTTGATGCAGCCTCATCGATAAGGTCTATTGCCTTATCGGGAAGAAAACGGTCGCTGATATATCTTGATGAAAGCGTAACTGCACTTTTTATTGCCTCATCGGTAATTTTAACCTTATGATGAGCCTCATATCTGTCCCTCAGACCGAAAAGAATCTGCGTTGCTTCCTGCTCTGTCGGTTCACCGACCTTCACCGGCTGAAACCGTCTTTCGAGAGCCGGATCCTTTTCAATGTGCTTACGGTACTCCTCAAGGGTAGTGGCTCCTATAAGCTGCAGCTCACCTCTTGCAAGAGAAGGCTTGAGTATATTTGCCGCATCAACGGCACCCTCCGCAGAGCCTGTACCGATAAGGTTGTGCACCTCATCTATAAAGAGTATTATGTCCTTATTGCGGGTAACCTCTTCAATACACGCCTTTATCCTTTCTTCAAAGTCGCCTCTGTACTTTGTTCCTGCCACCATACCCGTAAGGTCAAGGCGGATAATCCTTTTTCCTCTGAGCAGCTCAGGAACCTCATTCTGGGCAATCTTCACCGCAAGTCCCTCGGCTATGGCTGTTTTACCTACTCCCGGCTCACCGATAAGACAGGGGTTATTTTTACTTCGTCTTAAAAGTATCTGTATAACTCTGTCGATTTCATCCTGCCTTCCGATTACGGGATCAATCTCCCCTGAAGCTGCCTTGGCGGTAAGATCGTGGCCGTACTTATCAAGATTTACCGTACTGCTTTTCTGACTCTTTCCCTTTCTGGAGGCAGATTGATGAGAAGCACCTGATCTTGCTCCCGAACTGAGCTCATCGTAAAGCACTGCAGGTGAAACACCAAGTCCGTTTATTATTGCCGCTCCGCAGCAGTCCTCTTCCTGAAGCATAGCCTTAAGAATATGCTCAGTACCGACATATCCCGAATTTTCGTTTCTTGCTACCGAAAGTGAAACCTCAATTATATGCTTTGCTCTCGGAGTAAAGTCCTCCGGTGTCAGTACGGTAGGAATCCCCATACCGATATTCTGCTTTATTGCCTTCTCTGCCGAATGGAAGCTGATTCCCCTTGATAAAAGCAGAGAAGTTGCCACACCGTTATCCTCACGGACGAGTCCTGCGAGAATATGCTCACTTCCAATATATGTGTGTCCGAGATTTTCGGCAATTTCCACTGCCGAATTCAGTGCTCTGTTTGCTTTTTCGGTAAAGCCTGTAAATTTATACATTGTAGTTACCCCGTTTCTTTTAAATTTATGGAGAGGTTAAGGGATTAGGGATGCCCCCTCAGTCCTATACGGACAGCTCCCCCTGAAGGGGAAGGCTTTGCACCTGCCTCGGCGGACAGTATCTACCCTGTAAGTACCGCGTCGGACGCGTACGCGAATTGCGAATAGAAAAGCGGACATCCTCCGATGCCCGCTTTTTATTATCCTAAAAGCTCTCTTACCTTCTGAGCTCTTAATATATCACGCTGATTTTCCGTAAGCTTTTCACCCTGTGACACATTGAGCGTTGCAGGCTGAAGCTCTATTACTGCACCTATAAGCTTATCCGAGGGTACGTCGATTATACCCTCGCAGGCTCCTACCGTTACGTAGGATACAAGGTTTGTAAGCTCTTTTGAGCTGAGCTTGTAAGCGGAGCGCAGTACACCCCATGAACGGTAAATTTTATCTATAAAATCCTCATCCTTTACAAGAAGAGCGCGGGCCTGCTTTTCCTGAGCTACAATCTGCATAGCTATGGATGAAAGATTCTGTAAAGCCGCTTCT
Source organism: Acutalibacteraceae bacterium (assembly GCA_045638245.1). GTDB lineage: Bacteria > Bacillota > Clostridia > Oscillospirales > Acutalibacteraceae > UBA6857. Next base: position 9,820 of record JAZUAZ010000184.1, read on the forward strand.
TCACTGATGCCGAGAGTTACCTGATTGCTGAGCTGATAAATGTTGCCTGCACCCTCGCTGCCGTCGGTGAAGGAACCTCTGAGAGTGAGTCCGAGCTTGGCCACCGTGGTTGAAAGGCGGCGCATCGCACCCTTACCCGTAAGTGCGGGAAGGTGAAGCATTACGGATGCACGCATACCCGTACCAAGATTAGTAGGACACTGTGTAAGGTAACCGAGAGGCTCCTTGAAAGCGTAGTTTATGTGCTTTTCTATTACACTGTCTATTTTATCTGCTTTTTTCCATGCCTCATTAAGAGCAAGACCGGGAAGAATCACCTGAATTCTGATATGATCCTCCTCACAAAGCATAATGCTTACTTCCTCATTTTCCGACAGCACCAACGCTCTGCCCTGGGTTTCGTAAGCAAAACCGGGACTTATAAGATGCTTTTCTGCAAGGGATACTGCTTCATAAGGCTCAAAATCTGACATTTCTTTATATGTGAGTTTATCATCGTTATATTCGTTAAGAGCTTCTTTTACAATAGCACATACCTTTTCTCTGTCTTTTGTATCAAGTCTTGCGGGGAAGGGATAATCTTCTGAGTTTCTTGCAAGGCGTACTCTTGTACTGAGCACTATACCGCTTTCGTTTCCTGTACTGTTATACCATGCCATTTCAGTTTTCTCCCTTCATTTTCTTTATTTCATCTCTGATTATTGCCGCTCTTTCAAAATTCTGCTCAGATACGGCTTTTTCCATTTCTTTATTGAGGTCAGCGATTTTCTCTTCTACGGTCTTTTCCTTTACCTCAGGCTTTTTGGTGTTTTTTACGGGTACCTTACCTGCGTGACCTGCCTTACCGTGAATTCTCTGCACCGAGGGGAGCAGCTTGCGGTAAAATTTCTCGTAGCAGTCTGCACAACCCACGCTGCCGCTTTTTATAATATCGTCAAAGCAACAGCCGCACTTTTCACAGCGGTCAAGCCTTCCCTCGCCCAGGGCAAAGGCACTGTCTCCGAAAAAGCCCGAGAATATATCGGGAAGGTTCAGAGAAAAATCATCGAAGAAGTTGCCTACACCGAGACTGCTTGCACAGCTCTGACAAAGATGGCTCTCCGTAGCCTCTCCGTTTATAACTCGTTTTATATGTGTTGTTGCTTCTTTTTTCTTACAGTTCTGACAAATCATAGTTCTACCTCCGTTAAATCCGGATATGTGAATCTGAAACCCGGAAATATTTCCTTACTTTCAAAAGCTTTATCCGAAAGTTATTTTTTATCTGTTTTTACTATCTTGCTAAAGTTAAAAGCATTTTTTTAAAAATTGAAGCTCTCACAATATCCTCAAAGGGTGTGGGCAGTACTCTGAAGTTGCTCTCTGAGGTCGCCGCAAGTATCAGCGAAGCCTGTGCCTCGTTGATAAGCGAATGGTGCAGAAGATTAGCAAGATGATTTCTTACTGCGTTCTCACTCATTTCATCTCCGACGGAATTTATTACCTTCATTATAAGAGTATCCTTGTCGCACTTTATTCTTACTATTCTTATACAGCCTCCGCCGCCTCGTCTGCTTTCGACCATAAAGCCTCTCTCGGGAGTAAATCTCGAAGAAAGCACATAGTTTATCTGACTCGGTACACATCCCAGATTCTGTGCGAGAATGTTGCGCTGAATTTCAACCTCAGAGCTTTCTCCCAGCATTTCAGTTATCATCTGCGCTATTGCATTGGATAAATTCAACGGATCACTTCCTCTCTTTTTTGACTTTGACTTTCTTTGACCTTGATTAAATTATAGCTGATCTCTGTAGTTTTTCAAAGGTCAAAAAAGGTCAAATTTACATTTTTACCTACCGTTTTTTCAATTTAGCTTTGATTATCTTCGTTTTTCTTTAAATTATAAGATATTTCATGAGTTTCAAAACGATCGGTATGTTCCTTGGTTTTTGATCCTTCTTCAAAGTCCGCCATATGCGTTTCAACCTCACCGCAAAGCAGATTTTCCCTGAAATAATCCATCGGTAAAGACATTCTTCACACCCTATCCTGTCATCTTTAATTAAGTTTTGTCCGTGTACAGATTTTCTATTCATAAATCTTGTAACACACTTACACCTTTAACGTATAATGATGATGTAAGACGAAAGGAGGTAAGACAATGGCTTGTAACAACGGTTTATTCGGCGGTAACAGCTGCTCATGGATTGTTATTCTTTTAATCTTATCCATGTGCTGCGGCGGTGAAGGCGGTCTTTTCGGCGGTAACAACAACGGCTGCGGTTGTGGCTGTCACGACAACTGCGGTTGCTGACAAAGTAAAAAAAGAAGACGGGCGTTCAGTTGAACGTCCGTCATATTATTATGTTAGTATTCTCAGACTGCGGGGGCTACATCAGGCTCATAGTATTCCTTGTCGTTCTCCTCAAGTCCGTTGGTAAATGCAAGGAACTTCTTAAGCATACGCTTTAAAGCCTCAAGACCTGTAATTACATATCTGAGAAGCTGAGGATGATTATCCTTCTTTGCTTCAAAAACAGCATAAAGAGTAACCTCACCCGTTACCTCGATAGAATCACCGGGATAATAGAGCTCACCTGTATCAGCGTGCTTCCAGCAGATGAAATCATAGTCAACTGAAAGAGGTGTATCGGTTGTAACCTTAGCGGTGATGGGTGCCTTGAAGGTTATTGTAGGATTGGGCTTATACATAAGCTTTACCATTGAGAGAGGGTCAAGCTCATAGTGGATACCGTAATTAAGCACAGCGTCCTCGCTCTCCTCTTGATCGGGCATATCGTCACCGAGTATACCGCCTATAACGCCTCCGATAATATCATCGCTCACGGCAGCAAAGCTTGTTACGCCAAGACTTGATGCAAGGCAAAGAACTGCAAGTATGATTGCTATTATTTTTTTCATATAAATTACCTCCTTTTATACGATAACTCATTATACAACAGAATAAGGCTATGTATATTTCTAAATTGTAAATATATTTGATTTTATTGGAAAAATCAAGTGATGTATGAAAGAAAATTAAAAATAAGGTTTACTTTTCATTAAAAAAACATTACTATATATAATAGGATAGTTTGCAGAAAGGAGTGGCAGCGTGAATATCGTACCTATGGAAGAAAAACACATTCCGCAGGTAGCTCTGCTTGAAAGAGAATGCTTTTCCGAGCCCTGGAGTGAAGAAGGGCTTACCGCTGAGCTTACAAATACTCAGGCACGTTTTTTCGTCTGTGAGGAAAACGGTGAAGTCCTCGGCTATATGGGTATGCACATCATTCTGGATGAATGCTACATAGCAAACGTTGCCGTTTATCCCCACTGCAGACGAAGGGGCATCGGTGAAAAACTCGTAAGGTACTGCACCGACGTGGCAGAAAAGGAACACTGCCTTTTTATTACTCTCGAGGTACGCAAAAGCAATCTCGGAGCAATAGCCCTCTATAAAAAAAACGGATTTGCCGTAGTCGGTGAGCGTAAGGATTTTTACTCCCGGCCCAAAGAAAACGGACTTATTATGACAAAGGAGCTAAGGTGATATAAATGAAAATTTTAGCGATAGAATCCTCCTGCGACGAAACTGCCGCAAGCGTTGTTGAGGACGGCAGAAAAGTACTCTCCAATGTGGTAGCTTCTCAGGTTGAGGAGCATAAAATATACGGCGGCGTAGTACCCGAAATAGCATCAAGACGTCATGCTGAAGCCATAAGCGGCGTTGTGGACAAGGCTCTCAGCGATGCAGAGCTTACCCTCGACGATATCGACGCAGTTGCCGTCACCTATGCACCCGGACTCATCGGTGCACTTCTTGTGGGTGTAAACTATGCAAAAGGGCTCGCTTACAGTAAGAAGCTCCCCCTTATTCCCGTACATCATCTGCGCTCACACATAGCGGCTAACTACATAACACATCAGGAGCTTAAGCCTCCCTTCTTCTGCCTCGTTGTAAGTGGTGGCAACACTGCTATGGTTGAGGTAAAGGATTATACCGATTTCAAGATAATCGGACGTACCCGTGACGATGCGGCGGGCGAGGCTCTCGACAAGGCGGCACGCTCAATGGGTATCCCCTACCCCGGCGGGCTTAATATGGACAGACTTGCCAAGGACGGTGACAGCACTGCGTTCAAGTTCCCCGTACCCAAGGTCGAGGGATGTCCCTACGATTTCAGCTTTTCGGGACTGAAAACCTCGGTTATCAACATAATACACAACGCCGAGCAGAAGGGCGTTGAAATAAACAAGGCTGACCTTGGTGCATCCTTCCAGA
>JAZUAZ010000185.1:0-2105 GCA_045638245.1 Acutalibacteraceae bacterium
GCTTTTGAGCATTTCGGCAAAAACCTCAAGTGTTCTTGTTGTTCTGCCGTCAAGCATACCTACGTAAAACTCACCAAGACTTGTCATTGTAACATCATTAGGTGCATTTCTTGTAGCGCCGAAGCCTATCATACAGCCTACCGCCTTATCTCTGCCGACTATTGCACCAAGCTCATCGGTAAGAAGTCCGTTCTGCATACCGATAACAAGTCCGTTTTCAGCAAGATAAGGAAGCATCATCTGAGCACACTCTGCCATATGTGCATACTTCGTGGCAATAACAACAATGTCAAACTTTTCATCGCCGAATTCACTCACATCACTGTAACAGGTGAAATCTACCCTATGCTCGCCTTTGGCTCCGTTAAGGAAAAAACCATCCTCTTCAATAAGCTTTTTTGTGCTTTCGCTGTGGCACATTATGCGGATATCGTAGCCTGCCTCCTTGAGAAGTACTGCAACCGTTCCGCCTATAGCGCCTGCACCTACAATAATCGTTTTCATTGTCATATCTCCTTTTTAATAAAATCTTTGTGTGTGATCTGAATGTATGTATCCGTAATAACTGCCAAGTTCATCTGTGTACTCAACATAGTACCACTTGTTATTGATACTGCTTACACCGAGAACAAGAACCCTTGCTTTATCCGGCAGAAGCATTATAACATTATCCGGGTCGGTCGTATCGGGCTGACGTCTCAGGTTAAGATTGTGCCCCTCACCTACGTTTATCATAACATCAAACCTTGATGCCGAATCATAATAAATAACCTCGGTGTTTGTGTTCACATCGGTAGTTGCAGTATCCGTGCTTTTGTTTTCCGAAAGGAGAGCCTCTGAAATCCATCCGTAATCATTTGTTTTTGCCGAATATACGTAAAGCCATCCCGGATAGGCCTTATGTGACCCCTTCACTACAAGAACATCGTCCTTAGAAACATTGACAACTGCCTTATAAGCAGAAGTATCGGGCCCCTTATAAAGAATTGCCGTACCGACATTTACGTAACAGCTTATGTCGGCAACTGTTGTATCCGGAGTAAATATTTCACCTGTGTCAGAAGCAGCAACGGTTGTCAGCGGCTCGGTAAGCTCAGTCTCTTTATTACTACTTAATTTATCACTTTTGAAAAGCTCACCGTCTGTTATAAGCCAGAAAGCTCCAAAGGCAGCTGCAATCACAAAAATAACAACCGCTATAACAACCGCAACAAGAATGCCTTTTTTCTTTTCCGCGGAATCCGTTCTGACTAAACCGTGTTTATTTTCCGCAGCCGGCTCAACATATCCGGGAGTTGTATTCATAGATACACCGTTAACGCCCTCTTGAGCAAAAGTGCCCGCATCTGTTCCTGTATAAACAAATCCCTTCTGCACCAAGGGTATATCCGAAGATGATCCCGAAAAGTCAGCATTTCTCTGAAGAATTGTTACTTTATAGCCGCAATAGGGACAAAAAGAGGTTGTGTCTTCTAATTTTCTTCCGCACTTTTCACAAAACATCATATCACCTCTCGGTAAAGTCTTTTATCAATGTTATCATATAGCTTTTAAAATGTCAAACAATGTTTTATCTGTACCTGAAAATTTATCTTTTACACAATCGATATTATCCGGCAACAAGAAACATCATATACATTAAAGATAAATCCGTCTATTTTCCTAAAAAAGACTTAAAAACCTAATTCAGCCCTCAATTTTTATATAATTTGTAAATTATTTATTTACATTTAATAAAATCTATCGACAAGCATAACGTTTAATGATAAGATATTGACAATATTTTCCGTTTTGTTAACGGAGTTTTAATTATATCCAAAGGAGAGATAGTTTTGAAAGCTGAAGAAAGCGTAAAAAATTACGCAGCCTCTGTCAGAATGTATACCAACTATACTGTCAGAGAAATCAAAAAAATCTGTAAAACAATCGGTCCGAGACCCGCAGGCTACGATGCTGAAAAGCAAGCTCAGGAGCACATCGCAGAGGAACTCAAGACCTGTGCTGATGAAGTAAAAATCGAGCCCTTCAAGCTTGCCCCCAAGGCATTCATGAGCTGGATTACTGTTGACGGTATCCTTGTTATTATAAGCTGCCTTCTCAACTTC
>JAZUAZ010000186.1:0-3717 GCA_045638245.1 Acutalibacteraceae bacterium
CTGAGAAACGATATAACCAATCTCTCTCTTGCTCAGTACCTTGCGGAGCTGGCAAGAGATTTTTCTCCCAAAGAGGAGAAAAGCGATGAGTTTCTCTCCCTGCTTCTCAACTCACTGCACTTTCTTTGCACAGGAACAAAAAGTGACCTTCTTATCAAGGCAGTCACCGAGCTGAGGTACTGCTGTCTCGCAGGCTTTATGCCCTCTGTAGTAGGCTGTAATTCCTGCGGAGAGTACGAAAAGGGTAATATGTTTCTCAACCCGAAAACAGGCGCACTCTTCTGCGAAAGCTGTAACACCGATACGAATACGGTGAAGCTGACACCGGGTATTCTTTATGCAATCAGGCATATATGCTTCAGCACTCCCGATAAAATTTTCAGCTTCAGCCTTGGTGAGGACAGTCTTTCAGCTCTCGGAGCAATCAGCGAAAAATACGTCAGAAGCCTGACCTTCAAGCAGTATAAAACACTGGAATTCTATAAAACCATGAGAAATCTCTGAAAGGAGATAAAAAATGAACAAGCACCATAAAGCCCTTGAGCTTGACAAAATTCTGTCTATGCTCAGCGAGGAAACCACCTGCGAGGATGCACGCTATGAGGCTGAGCATCTCACTCCGCAGACAAATATCGACCTCGCAAGGGTACTTTTAAAGCAGACCGACGACGCCTTTATGCTTATGGCTAAATTCGGCTCACCCTCCTTCGGAGGACTTAAAAATGTAAATAACTCCCTTCACAGAGCAAATGCAGGGGGAGCTCTCAATATGCGTGAGCTTCTCGATATTGCAGAGGTTCTTCGGGTTATACGTTCTCTTTCTGAATGGAAAAGCAAAAACAGCGGTGTTGTCACCTCAATAGATACATACTTTGAGGCGATGATGCCCAACAAATTCCTTGAGGACAGAATCACCTCCGCTATCATAAGCGAGGAGGAAATGAGCGACAACGCCTCCCCTGCCCTTTACGATATAAGAAGAAAAATACGCATAGCTTCATCAAAGGTACGTGACAAGCTGGACCAGATGACAAAGTCAGCACATATCCAGAAGTACCTTCGTGAAAACATCGTCACAATGCGTAACGGACGCTATGTTGTACCCGTTAAAATAGAGCACAGAGGAGAAATCTCAGGTCTTGTGCACGATACCTCATCAAGCGGCTCGACCGTATTCATCGAGCCCGCCGCAGTTGTTGAGGCAAACAACGAAATAAAAGTACTTCAGAGCAAGGAAAGAGACGAAATCGAGCGTATTCTTTTCGAGCTTTCTATGGAGGCGGGCGGATTTTACGAGGGAATAAAGGCAAGCTATGAATGTGCAGTTGAGCTTAATCTCATTTTCGCAAAGGCTAAGCTCGCTTACAAAATGAAGGCTACCTGCCCCGAAATCAACGATGACGGCATCATTGATTTAAAGAATGCACGCCATCCCCTTATAGACCCGAAAAAGGTTGTTCCTACCGATATTTCTCTCGGCAAGGACTTCGATACTCTCATTATCACGGGCCCAAACACCGGCGGTAAAACCGTTTCAATCAAAACCCTCGGTCTTATGAGCCTTATGGCTATGTGCGGTCTTATGCTGCCCGTAAGTGATCAGAGTAAGATAAGCGTTTTCGATAATGTACTCGCTGACATCGGCGACGAGCAGAGCATTGAGCAGAGCCTTTCAACCTTCTCGTCACATATGGTCAACATCATCGATATCATTGACAAGGCTGACGGAAAAAGCCTTGTTCTCATAGACGAATTAGGTGCGGGTACAGACCCCATAGAGGGTGCGGCTCTTGCTATATCAATACTTGAAAAAATCCACGAAAAGGGTGCAAGAATTGCCGCCACAACCCACTATGCAGGGCTTAAGGCATATGCTCTGCAGACTCCCGGCATTCAGAACGGCTCCTGCGAATTTGATGTAAAATCCTTAAGACCTACCTACCGTCTTCTTATCGGTACTCCCGGTCGTTCAAACGCCTTTGCAATTTCACTTCGTCTCGGTATGGATGAGGGGATAATAGAAAGAGCAAAGACTCTTGTATCAAAGGAAAGTACTCAGTTTGAATCCGTCATCGAATCTCTTGAGCAAAGCCGTCAGCAATTCGAGAAGCAGAAGGAAATTGCAGATTCTCTTACCGCCGAGGCTGAAAAAGCAAAGGCTGAGGCTCAGAGCTACAAGGCGGAAATAGAAAGACTCCGCGAGGAAGAGCTTGAAAAGGCAAGAGGTCAGGCACTCAGAATTGTTGAGCAGGCAAAGAGAAGCGCCTACGCCTTACAAAGTGAGCTTGAGGAGCTTAAAAAGCAGAGCGAAAAATCAAAGGATAAGGCAGAGCTTGCAAGACGCGCAAAGCAGCTTATGAAAAAGGGTCTTGCAGACTTCGACGATATAACAAATCCCGTTGTAAAGGCCGTAATCGAGGACGAAAATTACGAGCTTCCCCGCCCGCTTAAGATAGGCGACGAGGTTTATCTTGTGGATATGGGCAAAACCGCTACCGTAACCTCTCTCGAGGACCGCAAGGGCAATATTGAGGTGCTTGCAGGCATTATGAAAATGCGTACCCCCGTAAAAAATATCCGTCTGCAGGAAAAGAAAAAGCAGCAGACAAACAAGCCCAGAAACGTTGCCAATACAAAGGAACACGTTTTCTCTGCCGCTTCATCGGCACAGAACCGCTGTGACCTCAGAGGTATGAATGTTGAGGAGGGTATCATCGAGGTTGACCGCTATATCGATCAGGCTCTCCGTCTCGGTCTTGGTGAAATCACACTCATCCACGGCAAGGGTACGGGACTTCTCAGAAAGGGTATTCACGAGCACCTGAGAAAAAATAAGTTCATAAAGAGCTTCCGTCTCGGCGTTTACGGTGAGGGCGAGACGGGCGTAACGATAGTAACCTTAAAGTAGTTCTTTTTAATCTGACGAGGCATAATAGTAGTCAGTAGCCAGGAATTGCTTCGCAATATATAAAACAAAAAAGAAAGGCAAAATCCAATGCAGTATTTTGACAAATCAGACAAGCTTTTAAACGTATGCTATGACATCAGAGGACCCGTTATGGACGAAGCCACCAAAATGGAGGCTGACGGTATTAATGTACTCAAGCTCAACATCGGCAACCCCGCTCCCTTCGGCTTCAGAGCCCCCGACGAGATAATTGTTGATATGATATATAATCTCCGCTCAACCGAGGGATATTCCGAATCCAAGGGGCTCTTCTCCGCCCGTAAATCAATTATGCAGTACTGTCAGCTTAAGAATATCCCCAACGTAGGTATTAACGATATCTACACCGGAAACGGCGTAAGTGAGCTTATTACAATGGCTATGCAGGGACTTCTCAATCAGTGTGATGAAATTCTCGTACCGATGCCCGACTATCCCCTGTGGACTGCAGCTATAACTCTTGCAGGCGGTACGGCAGTACATTACGTATGTGACGAAGAAGCGGACTGGTACCCCGATCTTGACGATATCAGAAAAAAGGTAACTCCCAACACAAAGGGTATCGTTGTAATCAATCCCAACAACCCCACAGGTGCTCTTTATTCCGATGAAATGCTCAAGGAAATCGTTGAAATCGCAAGACAGAACGGACTTATCATCTTTGCCGATGAAATCTACGACCGACTTGTTTTCGAGGGTGAAAAGCATACCGCTATCGCCTCCTTTGCCCCCGACCTTCTCACTGTCTGCTTCAACGGACTTTCAAAGTC
>JAZUAZ010000187.1:0-2818 GCA_045638245.1 Acutalibacteraceae bacterium
CCGCTACGGCATCACCTATGCTTCGGTTATGGGTAAAGGCACTGCGGTAATAACCGAGGATGTTGAAGAAAAAAAGCACGGTCTTTCCGTACTTATGAAAACCCAGACAGGCAAGGATTTCACCTTTGAGGATAAGATGACGACCATCGTAAGGGTAATCCGCATTGATGTGTCGGAATACACCGCAAAGAGAAGACCTCATCCTGCCGAGGAATAAATCCATGATACAGCGAGGCAACTGATGAAAAACAAAAAAATAAAAGCTATTATAATAATTCTTGTGCTGCTCATTGTCGCACGTATCGCAGGCTACTTTATTGCTTCTGCCTTTATGCCCCACCGCTATGAGAGCGAGCCCCTCCCAAAGGCTCAGCCCGGTCAGGTACGCTTCACAGATGACGGCACCTGTACCCCCTATCTTGCAAAATACGATGACGAAGGCAATATACTTGATACCGATTTCAAGGTTATCACCTTCGGTGATCTGCATCTTGATAAGGGTGACCCTAAAAAATCCTTTGCCCTTCTCTCAGAGGTCATCGAAAGGGAGGCTCCCGATCTTGTAGTTTTACTCGGTGACATTATTCTCTCAGGAGACGAAAAAAATCAGAAGCTTCTGAGTGACTTCTTTGATGAGAAAAAGCTTTACTGGTGCTTTGTACCCGGCAACCATGACGGTGAGGAGCGGGATACCGAAAGAGACGAATCAAGACGCTGGTGGTATGAATCTATGCTTCTGAGCGACTACTGCATAAGCTTTGACGAGGGCGGCGACGAGGTTTACGGCTACGGAAACTGTGCGATCAACATCCGCACCGCCTCGGGAACAAATCAGACTCTCTTCTTTATGGATAACAGCGTCAACGGTGAGGGCGACTCCTGCTACGACAATTCTCAGATTGCGTGGTACGAGAAAAAGGTGAACGAAATAAAAAATGAAAACGGCGGTAAAACAGTACCGAGCGTTATTTTTGCTCACCGACCCACAACCGAATACGAGGATGCATGGACTATGACCCAGAAGGATGAGGATTACAGAATCTACGGTGATATAACTGAGGAAATCGACCACGGTGGCGGATATAACGAAATGTTTGAAACGGCAAAGAGGCTCGGCAGTACTCACACCTTCGTCTGCGGTCACGAGCATAAAAACGACACCATGTTCATATTCGACGGTATAAGGCTTGTCTACTCCCAGGGTGTTCATTATCCCTATGCTTACAGCCGACTTACCGACGGAACATACCACCTCCTCTATGCGCTCAATAAAAACTGCAACTGGTTCACCGAGGGATGCACAGGTCTCGTTTTCTCACCTGTCGGACAGACACAGATAGCTCCGAGCTATCTGCCCTATGATGTTCTTATAAAATACTTCAGCTTCTTTGATATGAATATATTTGATATTTTCAAAAAAGAAGACTAAAAAATACTACACTCAGGAATTTAATTAGTTTAAATCCCTGAGTGTAACTCCCTGAAGGTAACGAGGCTTTTATTCCTCATTACCTTTTTCTGTTGTTTGTGGTTCTTATGTTTCTTCCGTGTTTTTCAGACTATAGGAAGCCTTGCCTTCATAATTTTTATAAAGGTTTTCGTATATTTCCTCTGCGGTGTCCTTATCAAGATCCGCTTCAAGCTCTGCGGCATAGGTGTTTATCTGCTCCCTGATTTCGTCAATCTTAAGCTCCTCGATAAGTCCGTCACGGTAAACATAAAACTCATCCTCAGCGGTGGTGGCTATCTTTTCTCTCTGCACAAGATACACAGTGTTGGGACAGATGATAATACCCGCCTTGGTGTGGGAAATCTCAAGCATCGTATCGTAAAACTCCTGAGTATACATCGGTGAGCCGATTTTCACAACGTTGATTTCAAGATTTTCCGTAACAATGATATCAAGGGTATTATTGTATTCCACATTGACCTCGTCAATTGTCTTTGCACCCTCGTTTATCTCGGTACGGTAGGTCCTGAGTGTATTGAGAAGAGCCTCCTTCTCAGCTTCGGTAAGGGGTACCGATTCACCGAGACTGTTTTCCTTTGTAAGAGGTACCGCAATCGCCCTGAAGCCGATGTATAAATCAACAAAGGTTTCCTTAAGCTCCATTTCGTCGATAGGCTCGAGGCCCTCGGGACCGTAATAGTAATCGACTATCTGCTTTAAACGGTATTCGTGGGTAACTGCTTCGGTAAGGTCAGGCTTTGAGACACCCGCCCTGCGATAGTAATCCGAGTAAAGGCTCCATGCAGTCTCCACCTCTGTTGCGGCAGACTGCTTATTATTGGTAGAAAGGATTATCTCCTTCTCCTTCATAAATTTTTCAGATGCAACGTACCTTTTGCAGCACTCGAGAGCGGCTTCCTTTGCGGCTTTACTGTCCCCTGCCTCGATACCGTACTCCTCAGGGGAAGTCAGTACCTTGTCAAGATAATAGGTATAAAGCCCCTTGCTGATGCTCTTTCCGTCAACGGTGAGGAATACTGTTTCCTCAGAGCAGCCGCTGAAAAGGGACATAATCATTAAAAATAAAAGGCAGATTGCCACTGCTTTTCGTTTCATTTCGGTTTTCTCCTTAAGATATTGGATATTATTATACACCATTTCTTTAATCTTGTCCACAATAAGGAATAATTTGTCATTGTGCACAAAAAAAATTTATTATTTTCTATTGACTTCCTTTGCCTTTGCTGATATAATTCTTAACTGTCGCAGTATGTGCGGCAATTCCTTGCTCCATACGAGGATATGGGGCCAGAGACCATAAGGAGGTAAAAAAACATGAACAATTACGAATCAATGTTTGTATTTTCA
>JAZUAZ010000188.1:0-4040 GCA_045638245.1 Acutalibacteraceae bacterium
TGTCTCGCTTTCGCCTGACTCGATGTCAATGTATCTTACGAAAAGAGAAACCTTGTTATCCTCGTTGAGGTTTGTCCAGATAAGGTCTGTGAGCTCGTCGATGCTTACGTCGGGAAGCTCGAGAGTCTTGGGCTCGCCTTCGAATGAGGGAAGGGGATTACCGTCACAGTTGTAGGTGTGGATAAACTTAGCTTTACCGCAAAGGGGATTTGAATAAGCGTATGTAAATCTTTCGCAGGAGCTGTCGTCACCCTCAGCACTCTTGAGAATTGACATTGCATAGTTCATACCATCCTTTTCAAGACGGATGATGCCTGAAATTCTCGGTGTGAAGTTGGGCTTGTCGTCCTCGAATTCTCTTGTGCGAAGAGCCTGCTCGAAGGTGAGCTGCTTATCCATAAGCTCGTAGATTGTATCGGTCTGATCACCGTTTGTAACGATGGTCTTGTTGCCGAGTACTCTTACGGGGTAGTAAATGATGAGGTGGGGGTCTGTCATCTTGCTTTCGTCGAAAGCCTTGGTACGCATTGCATCGCCCTCAAGGACGAAAACACGGTTACGGCTGTTTTCGCTTCTGCCCATAATGAAGTAAGCGGTAACTGCCTTTTTGCCGTCGGCACTCTTGCCGATGATGATGCCTCTGCCGTGATAGGCGAGGGAGTTGAGCTCGTCTTTGATTGTTGAAATCTTCATATTTATTCTCCTATATGAACAATATTATTTTCTACGGTTAATCTGTCCTGACAGAAAAGGCTTACTGCCTCGGGAAGAATATTCCATTCAGCCTCGACCATAACTCTTTTCTGAAGTATCTCGGGAGTATCGCCCTCTTTGACCTCAACAGCCTTCTGAAGGATGATTTCGCCACCGTCGGGAATTTCATTAACGAAGTGTACTGTTGCACCCGTAACCTTCACACCGTACTCGAGAGCCTTTTCGTGAACGTGAAGTCCGTAAAAGCCCTTTCCGCAGAAGGAGGGGATAAGTGAGGGGTGTACGTTTATAATTCTGTGGGGGAAAGCCTTTGTGAATTCCTCCGAAAGGATGCTCATAAAGCCTGCAAGAACGATGAGGTCGATTTCGTGCTCTCTTAAAAGAGCGATTATGTTCTGCTCGAAAGCTTCCTGACTGCCGCATTCCTTTTTAAGTACCACTGCCGAGGGAATGCCGTTCATTCTTGCTCTTTCAAGAGCGTATGCGCCCTTTACGTTGGAAATTACAAGGCTGATTTTACCGTTTACGATGATACCGTTCTTTTCGGCATCAATAAGAGCCTGAAGATTGGTACCGCCGCCTGAAACGAGAACTGCAATTCTTTTCATCAGAGAATCACCTTTTCGCTTCCTTCGATGATTTCACCGATAACGTAAGCGTCAATGCCGTTTTCCTTGAGGATTGAGAGTGAAAGCTCTACCTCGTCAGCGGGAACAACGATGCTCATACCAACGCCCATGTTGTAGGTGTTATACATATCTCTTTCGGGTACGTTGCCCCACTTTGCGATTACATCGAAGATGGGGAGTACCTTAATTGCTGATTTGTCAATCTTAGCGCAGAGTCCGTCGGGAATGCTTCTGGGAATGTTTTCATAGAAGCCGCCGCCTGTGATGTGAGAAATACCCTTTACCTTAACCTTCTCGATAAGAGCGAGAACCGGCTTAACGTAAATCTTGGTGGGTACGAGAAGAGCTTCTGCGATGGTCTTGCCGCCTAATTCCTCACGGGCAACATAAAGCTCGGGGTTATTATTGTCGATATCGAAAACCTTACGGCAAAGGCTGAAGCCGTTTGAGTGGATACCTGTTGAGGGGAGAGCGATAACAACGTCGCCTGCAGCCATTTTACTGTTGTCAATCATCTTGGGCTTGTCAACAACGCCTACTGCGAAGCCTGCAAGGTCGTAATCCTCCTCGGGCATAAGACCGGGATGCTCTGCGGTTTCACCGCCGATAAGTGCACAGCCTGATTGTACACAGCCTTCAGCAACACCGCCGACGATTTCAGCAATCTTTTCGGGGAAGTTTTTGCCGCAAGCGATATAGTCGAGGAAGAAGAGGGGCTTTGCACCGACGCAGATGATGTCGTTAACGCACATAGCAACTGCATCAATACCGATTGTGTCGTGCTTGTCCATGAGGATTGCAAGCTTAACCTTTGTGCCGCATCCGTCAGTACCTGAAACTGAAATGGGATGCTCCATACCTGCGATTGAAGCAAGGTCGAAGCAGCCGCCGAAGCCGCCGACCTCGTCAACGCAGCCCTCGTTACGGGTTCTTGCAACGTGCTTTTTCATAAGCTCTACGGATTTGTATCCGGCGGTAATATCAACGCCTGCAGCAGCATAGCTTGCAGAGAAAGAATTTTTGTGATCCATGGTTATTCTCCTAAAGTTATTTTTTTATAGTGAGGGGATTTTAAGTAGTCAGTAGCCGGTAGTCAGTAGTCAGGGGAAATCGCTTCGCGATTTTGAGGTTTTTATGTTAACATCAAAAATCCCTCTTTGTGTTCAGTAACGCTTATCAGGTAAATATCAACCCTTCGGTTTAATCCTGACTACTAGCTACTGACTACTGGCTACTCTTACCGCTACCTTATTGTTTATATGAAGTCTTTGTTTATTCCCTGCCCGTCCAGCAATAGGTGCAGATCTTATCTGCGGGAAGGCCGATAGCCTTTATAATGCCGTCGATGGACTGGAATTCGAGGGAGGTGAAGTGAAGCTTTTCGCAGATAGCGTTTCTTAAGCTCTTACCTCTTTCGGTTGTGTTGTCGATATACTCGTCAAGATGCCTGAAGCCCTCCTCACCCTCAAGCTCCATAACGGTGCTTCTTGCGATAAGCTCCATCTCTGAGGTCGCTCTTGAGAAGTTCAGGTACTTACAGCTATACATAATCGGGGGACAGGCGGAGCGGATATGTACCTCTTTTGCTCCGTTTTCGTAAAGGAACTCAACTGTTTCGCGAAGCTGAGTGCCGCGTACGATACTGTCGTCAACGAAGAGAAGCTTTTTGCCGTTGATAAGATCATGAACAGGAATCTGCTTCATTTTTGCGACTCTGTTTCTTTCGTTCTGATTGGCGGGTGTAAAGCTTCTTGCCCATGTGGGCGTATATTTGATAAAGGGACGTGCAAACTGGATTCTGCTCTCGAGAGCATAGCCGATAGGGTGGGGAGTACCCGAATCGGGAACACCGCTTACATAGTCGATGTCCTGAGCTATACCGTTTGCTCTGTCGGTTTCTGCCATAATCTGTCCGTTTCTGTATCGCATCACCTCAACGTTTACTCCCTCGTAGCAGGAGGTGGAGTAGCCGTAGTATGACCAGAGGAAGGCACAGATTTTGGTTTCCTCGCCTGCCTGTCTGAGTACTCTGAAGGAATCTGCGGTGAATTCAACAACCTCACCTGGGCCGAGCTCCTTATAGTCGGAGTAGCCGAGCTTCTTGTAGGCGAAGTCCTCGAAGGAAACGCAGTAGCCATCTTCGTTTGAGCCGATTAAAACGGGGATTCGTCCGAGTCTGTCACGGGCAGCGATTATTCTGCCGTCGTTTGTGAGAATGAGGATTGATGCAGTGCCGTCGATAAGGCTCTGAGCGTAGGCAATACCCTCCGCGAAGGATTCCTTCTGATTTATGAGTGCGGCAACGAGCTCCGTTGAGTTGATGCCCTCATTGGTAACTGCACCGAAGTGTCCGCCGTTTGCGAAGATGAAATCCTCAACAAGCTTTTTTCTGTTGTTGATAAGACCAATGATGCATATAGCATAAAGGCCGAGCCTTGAGCGTACAAGCAGAGGCTGTGCGTCGGAGTCACTGATACAGCCGATTGCCGCATTACCCTTCATTGAAGCGGAAATGTTTTCGAATTTCGTTCTGAAGGGGGAATTTTCAATTTTGTGAATTTTTCTTTGTAAGCCTTTCTTCTCGTCGTAGGCAGCCATACCGCCACGACGGGTGCCAAGGTGAGAATGATAGTCAGTGCCGAAAAATACATCTAAAACTGTATCGTTCTTGCTGACTGCGCCAAAAAAACCACCCAT
>JAZUAZ010000189.1:0-8717 GCA_045638245.1 Acutalibacteraceae bacterium
TTTACCCGCAGACGGTTATCCTCCTTCATACGGGCGTGAAGCCGTGATATGATTTTTTTCATGCTGACCTCCTGATTTTATCGGCTCAGATATACAGTGAGCCTGAGGAAATGCTGCTCAGAGCCAGAGCAACAAGGGAAATATAAATAAATAATGCGGGAGTGCCCTTGAAAAATGCAGGAATGTGAGGATTTGCATTTATGTGTCTCATTCCGCCTCTTATAATGAGAAGAGAAATTATATAGGCTATGCCTGCACCCACAGCGGTACCGATTACATAGGTGAATGATCCGTCGCCGAGCACGGGCATACTGAGAACAAGGCTGTTGAAGGCACAGAAGCCCAGAGAGTTAAGATATTTTTTACTTGCTCTGAGAGCGTACTTGCAGAAAATTGCGGCTGCAAGATAAATACATACGAGAATGGCGGTGCAGATAAGAAAATCCTGGGCGGCACTCCACGGTAGAAGCCTTGATATGACAGGAGAAGCAAAGTGCCATACCGTTGAAAGAGCGAGACAGAAGAAGGTTACCCAGAAGCCGTACATGATAAGATAGCGGGGTTTTCTTGCACCCTTTATGCTTTCGTCAATGCCGACACTTCCGCTGAATACCGTATTCTGAATAAGAGAGGTGAAAAGAGTGACTGAGAGCATACGTAAGAAAAGCTGAAGCATATTATTCACCGTCTCCTTCCTGAATATCTCTTTGACCCGAATGAAGGTCTATAATATCATAGTTGTCAGAGGAATCGGAAAGAAGCGGCTTTTTATTTTTGCCGAGTCCGGGGTATCTGAGTGCGATTTTATCATTACTGCTTTTCATAGAGAAGGTATCTGTCTGCTCGGCAGGATAGAATCTGAGAATAACAGCCTTTTGTGCCGCTGCAAGCAAGCCGAGAAGCAGAAAAGCGATAAATGGCAGGGCTCCGTTAGGAATTGACGGTATATCATTATAGGTGTGTAATACCGTGCCGTAGTTGATAAGCTCTCTTACCGTGCCGATGATGAGTGCAACGGTACCGTAACCTATTGCGGAGGATATGGCATCAACAATGCAGTATCTGAGCTTGTTTTTACAGGCGAAGCGTTCGCATCTTATTACGGTGAGTGCATTGACCGATAAAAGGCATATATAGGTAGGAAGTGCCCTGCTGCCTTCGTCGGTCATAGGAATAATAAAGGGTTCTGCAAAATAAATAACAGCTCCACTCATAATAGCATAGAAGGCGACACGCAGAAAACGGGGGAGCCTCTTCAGAAGAAGACCTGCGGCAGATTCGCATACAAAAAGGATAAGACCTGCTGTGACAGCAATAATAAATCCGTTGCGAAGACTTGTTGCTGCACCTGCAATTGCGAACACGCCTGCCGCCTGAGTGAGAACAGGATTATGAACAAAAGCGCCCTTGAACAGAGAAAGGCGTATTTTCTTAATGAATTTTTTCAGTCTGTTCATCAGTTTTCGCCCCCTTCCTTGATATTGGAAAGAGAGGAATCTGCTGCCTTACCTTTTTGGCGTTTCGCATGGGGAAACGCTTTTTTGCTTACAGTTTCACCGGTGACTGCGGGCCACAGGCAGTTTATTATAAGAACCGAAAAAACACTGCCGTCGTACACATTGCCGAAATATCGCAGAAGCATTGATATTATACCCGCCAGAAAGCCGTAGAGTAACGCCCTGAGCGGCTTTGCGGGTGAGGTTACGGGATCATTTATAAGCATAAGTGCAGTAAAAAGAAGAGAGCCCGCACATAATTCACACACAATGCATGTAAGAAGATCGGTGTGAAGCCTCGGAAAAAGGCAGACGAAGACTACTGATGAAGCGATAAAACCAAGAGAAGGGAGTAGGCTCTTGGGATTTCTCACAAGACGGTAGAGAACAACACCCGCAAATGCACCGGGAATGCTTGAACCGATTGATGCAGGATAGGAGCCTGTAGCAAGACGGAGTATGCCGAAAAGATTGAGCTTTACGCTGTTTCCTCTTATGAGCATATCTGTAAGAGGTATACTGTTCATGGTGTCAGTGGTATAGGTA
This sequence comes from Acutalibacteraceae bacterium, assembly GCA_045638245.1. Classification (GTDB taxonomy): domain Bacteria; phylum Bacillota; class Clostridia; order Oscillospirales; family Acutalibacteraceae; genus UBA6857. The sequence goes on from JAZUAZ010000189.1 coordinate 2,043, forward strand.
AAGACATCTTCGGGGAAAAGTATCGCAACAAAGCAGAAGCCTGCTGCCACAGGAAGAAAAGGTGCATTCCTTCCGTCACCGAAGGGAAATTTTGCAACCCACACCGCAAAAGCTGATGCGAGTATGCCTATGTAAAGCGGAGCTGAAGCGGGCATAAGCATAGAAATAAGAAGAGCAGAAGCGAGAGTGCCCGAATCGCCGAAGGACTTTTTCTTGAGTATCAGAGAAAAACATATATATTCACTGACAGTGCCGCTGATAAGGCATGCTGCTGCCATATAAAGAGCAGAATATCCGTTTATAAAAACAGATGCAACAAGAAGACCCGCTGAAAGAAGCAGAGAGTCTGTGTTGTAGCTGTTATAATCCTTTTTGTTTATGAGCTTTACGCTTGTGTCCAAAGGGGAGTCCTCCTTGATTGGAAAATTTTTAGCGTTGAAAGAAACAGGCGCAGTGTAGTATCATCAATAGTGAAAGGATGGTACAGACTATGAAAATATCTGCCGCAGGTAAAGAAACAACCGTAATCGAATTCAGTAAAGAGGAGTTGGAGGGTTGTTGTCTTACATACGAAAATATATCCCGCAACGAAAGTAAAAGCAAAACTGCAATATTCACCATAATAAATGAAACTGCAAAAATATCGGGTAATAATAAAATTATTGACGAAAACACCCGTATTGATATCCTTCCCGACGGGGAGGGGGGATGTGTTATAATTCTTAACAATCAGAAGATAAAAAGAGATGAACCGGAAAGCGTAGTTCTTTTCAGCGAGTCACTCAACTGCTTTTTCGACCTTGCAAGGAGTGCAAGGCACTTGGAGGCTTACCGTTCAGGTCTTTACGCAACAGATACAGGCTATGCTTTGTACATTGAAGGGGAAACGCGACTCTTAAGACTGTGCGTTGAATTTTCAGATGTGCGGCATTGTGACAGCACGGGACTCTGCTATCTTGATGAATACTGCAGACCCCTCGTAGAGAAAAACGCCTTAGAAATACTTGGCGGCAGAGCTTCTGAGAAGTGAAATTGTTTCCTTCGGGTCTTCGGATCCGAATATGGCAGAGCCGGCAACAAGTACGTTTGCACCTGCCTTTGCGACTGTTTCAACGGTTTTGGCACTTATACCGCCGTCTACCTGAATGTCCATATCAAGACCGCGTTTTGCACATTCCTCACGGAGCTTTACGATTTTAGGCATCATATCCTCCATAAAGCTCTGACCTCCGAAGCCGGGCTCAACCGTCATAACAAGCACCATGCCGAGCTTGTCAAGATAGGGGAATACTGCTTCGATTTCAGTGCCGGGCTTTACTGCAAGTGCGGCAATTTTACCGCTTTCACGGATAAGGTCGATTGTTTCCTCAACGGGGGAGTCAGACTCGACATGGAAGCATATAAGGTCAGCTCCGGCTTTTATAAAGTCGGGGATATATTTTTTAGGGTCGCTTATCATAAGGTGGCAGTCGAAAACAAGGTCACTGCACTTGCGAAGGCACTTCACAAGGGGAGCACCTAAGGTTATGTTGGGTACGAAATGACCGTCCATAACATCTATGTGGAGCCAGTCGGCACCGCAACGCTTCATATTTTCGAATTCTTCACCCATTTTTGAGTAGTCGCAAGAGAGAATTGACGGAGAAATTTTAATCATAATAAGCACCTCTATAATATAATAAATAAGCATATTTATAGTATTATACCAATAAATGAGAGAAAAATCAAGTGAATAAGGAAAGTGATATCAAATCGTAAAAATATGTTGAAAAACAGGAAAAATAATGTTACAATCATTTTCATAGAATAAAAAGGAGAATATGTGAAATGATTTGTAAAAAATGCGGAAAATACATACCTGACGGAAATAAGTTCTGTGTTTATTGCGGTTATAAGGTAGAAATTCCGGTTCAGCCTGTTCAGCAGCCCCAGGTGCAGTCAGTACCCGTTCAGCAGCCTCAACCTCAAGTGCAGACAGCACCGCCTCAGCAGCTGCAGACTCCGGTGCAGACAGTACCGGCTCAGCAGCCTCAGCCTTCAGCTGATATTTCAAATGCAGTGAACACACTTGTATATCAGGTGCAGAGTGAAAACAGAAAAAACAAGGCTCTCGTGGTTGTTATAGCAATTCTTGTTATTGTAATCGCCGCAGGTGTAGGTGCATTCTTTGCTCTCGGCGGTACCGACCTTTTTGCGAAGGAAGAGGAAAAGGAAGGGGAATCCACTACTGTACAGGACACAACACTTCAGCAACTTCAGCCTACAAATCCGGGTGATTATACAACTCTGCCTCCCGTAGTTGAGGCTCCTGTAACTCAGTATCCCACCACAAATTCTTATCCTCAGTATACAACACCTACCACAGGTATGTACGATGAGCCGACAACAATGCCTCAGCAGGTGCCCTTCGGCTATATGAAAACCTCAACGGGACTTCTTATGCCGGATATTTATAACTATGAAGGTATATGCGAGGCTTACAATGATGCTGTCAACAACTACAGAAGCTACAGAGGTGAGGTCACCTTGCACAGGGTTGAAAATATAGATGTTTCAATTACCTCTCTATCTGTAAAGGCTCTTGAAGGTGTAATTAGTGATGTGATTACAGCTTTGACTATGCCTGTTGACGAAACCTTTGTTTTTGTAAACGGTACCGATCCTGACGGACGCATCATCGAAAGTAAGATTATTCCTTATGCAAGAGATGCAAGTGTAACAACCGACGATGTCTATTCGGCTTCAATTTACGGAAATTCAGACGGCGGATATACCATATCTCTTGAATTTCTTGCAGAGAGCACCTCTTTTGACGGAACAATCACAACAGAACCTGTTCATCATATGACTGCAATGGATCCTCTTAACCTTGGTTCACTTGATCTCGGTCCTATTGAAATGTTCTCTGCTGATATGTATTATCCCGGTGCAACGGTTGAGCTTACCGTTGACGGTCAGGGAAGACTTGTTGAGCTTATATGCAGCCTTCCTCTTGAAGCGGAGTGCACAAGCGGTGTGGGCTTCATCAAGTTTGAACTGGGCCTTGAGGGCTATATGGATACTACATATGAGATGAGCTATACAAACTGATATTTTATCGGGCGTCCTCGGATGCCCGATTTTTTATATGTTTTATCTTGTATTTTCCGTTAAGATAATATATAATCAAGGTGGAATATATCCGGAAGGAGAATGAATATGAACATTATCACAAGACTTATTGCAAGCATGACAGCTCTTATTACGGGCTTCACCTTCCTTCTTACCGCCGCATTTCAGGCGGGTACGGGCTTAGGCTTCGACAAGAAGGCAGAAATAGGTGACCTTACTGCAAATTTCCTTGTCGGCAGTGAGAGCTTTATCGATGAAGCCGCAGCCGACAAATGGAGCGTAGGCTTTGCCAAAAATGAGCTTACCCCCGATGACTGGGATGAAGAAAATTACTATCTCGGCGGCTATCTCAAGTTCCCCGCACAGAATGCAGAGGGCGTTATTGACGAATTATGGGTAAAGGCAGTTGTTTTAGACGATAACTCAGGCAGAGGCGCAGTTGCATTCGCGTGGATTGATGCTATCGGTCTTATGAATAACGATGTAAAGCTCATAAGAGAAAAGCTCAGTGACATTATCGGCAAGGACGGTATTATCAGTGTCAATGTAGGTGTAACACATACACATACCGCAGTTGATACTCAGGGCATCTGGGGTACCCTTCCCGAAACAGGAAAGAACGAAAAGTATATGGATGCTCTTGTTGAGAAAACTGCCGACGCTATCCGTACTGCATATGAAACCCGCAGTGAGGGTACACTTCTTTACGCTAGCGGAAACTATAAGAAATTCTTCAGCGACGGCAGAGCACCCTACTCAATGGATGAGAATATTCACCTCTTCCGTTTTGTACCCGATGACAGTGCAAAGAGAGAAATTCTTATCTCAAACTTCGGCGCACATCCCGTGTATATTGAGTGGGCAAACACAAAGCTTTCAGCAGACTATCCCTACTATCTTGCAAAGGCGGTAGAGGAAAAATACGGTCCTGATTTTATGTTCATTCAGGGTGCAATCGGCGGTACAATCCACGGAAGACTCAGTGAATCAAACGGCGTAACAGGTGAAACTGACGTTGAAAGAATTACACAGTACGGAGCGGTGCTTGCCGATGCCTTCGCAGAGCTTATGGCTAAGGCTCAGCCCGTAGCACCCATACTCAACGTTGCACATAAGCAGGTTGAGGTCGAGGTTGACAACTTTGTTTTCAGACTTGTTGCAAGAACAGGCATCACAAGTGCTGTAGGCTATCACGATGACGGTGCAATTAAAATGACAACCGAAATCGGTTATGCTGAAATCGGTGAGAACATAAAGATTATTATGATGCCCGGTGAAGCTTTCCCCGAAATCGTTTACGGCAATTTCAGCACAGCGGAAACCTCCTTCAACGGTACCGATTATCCCTATCCCGCCCTTAACACTCTCTTTGACGAGGATGACGAGATTCTCACCTTCGGTCTTTGCAACGATGCTATTGGTTATATCGTACCCGATCAGGATTACAATGCAAAGGAGTCCCACGAGCTTATTTCTGTAGGTCCCAAGGCGGCTTCAACACTTTCAGCGGCATTTATCGAGCTTATTGAAGAGGTTGCGTAAAAAATCAATCAGGTGGCGGGATTGGGTTGCTAATTGCAGAATCGTCACCTGATTGAATAATTGAAAAAGAGGTTGAACATATGGCACTTATAAACTGCCCAGAGTGTAAAAAAGAGATAAGCGACACAGCGAGAAAATGTCCCCACTGTGGATATGTTGTAAAATCCGTTCTTAAAGATGTAAACATAAATAAGAAAACCATAATAAAAATAGCAATAGCCGCTATATCAGTTATTGTCCTTGTGTTAGCAATCAATATCTTTTCCAGACCTAATATTAAAATGGATGATTTTGATATTGAGAATAACGAAATAGGTACATTGCTATTTTTAGGCATACCCACAGAAACAGAAGGCGATGAATGGAAATATGAGGACTGCGGCATAAAGTTTTATGATATACCCGTTGAGATGATTTCCTACGATTTATCAGAGGGCAAATATCGCCTGATGATTAGTGGTGAGTACGAAGATAACCTCCGGAACACAATACAAAAATATTGTGACTATTCCGATACCGTTTATTTATTCTCCGACTACACATATAAGGAACTGGAGGTATCCGTACAGTATGATACTGATTTTTGTTTTGTTATTATTGATTGAATACAAGACAGTAGCAGAGGAATCGTGATTTTATGATATACCTTGTGTTTGCGTTGAAAAATCAATCAGGGGACGATTCTCCGTCTTCCGATGAAAGTTAAATAATTACCTTAAATCGAGCTTATTGAAGAGGTGAGATAATATGAAAAAAATAATTGCAGCAATTTACGCCTTTATAATGGCAGTGCTCGGTCTTGCCGCTCCCGGCGATGACCTTTTATCCGTCGCACCCCGTGAGGGTGTACCTACAGAGGAAAATATAGCTCTTTTCCGTGAGGTTTACGAAACAGAAATGGAGTGGCTTGCATCCCTTCAGCTTGATAACGGTGCAATCCCTATGACTCCCGTGAAAAACGGTGAGGTAAGAATGAATCCCTACTTTGCCGATTTTGCGGCTCTTGCCCTTCTTGACGAAGCTGGCGGGTACGCCGATGAGGTAAAGGCATATATGGATTGGCATTTTGCTCATCTCAATACTGCTGAAAGCGACTATAACGGTGTTGACGGTACGATTTATGACTATCTTATCACTGTTAAGGACGGCAAGGTGACAGGCGAAACAATCGCTATGTATAAGCGCAATTATTCCTACGATTCAACCGATTCATACGCCGCAACCTTCCTTTCGGTACTCAACAAGTACTACAACGAAACAGGGGACAGTGAATACATAATCGCTCATGCCGAGGAAATTGAGCGCATTATAAATGCGATGTTTGCAACCTTCCACAAGGGACTGACCTATGCAAAGCCCGACTGGAGAGTAAAGTACCTTATGGATAACTGCGAGGTTTATGAGGGTCTTATTGATACTGTTGAGCTCTACGATAACGTACTTAGCGACCTCGGAGAAAATTATAAGGCAACTGCTGACAGATGTGCCGCCGCCGCTACAGAGGTTGCGGATACAATCGAGTCACAGCTCTGGTTACCCTACTTCGGACACTATCAGGTGGGTGCATGGAAGATTATCGGTACTACCTCGGATATTTTCTCATGGAATAAGTACTACCCCTGTGCAACTGCACAGCTTTTCCCGATTATCCACGGACTTATTGAGCCCAACACGGAGAGAGCCAATAAGCTTTACGATAAATTCTGTGAAAGCTACAACTGGGAAAGCTTTGAATATGACGATGTATTCTATTGGGGAGCAAATCTTCAGGCGGCAGTAATGATGAATGATATTGACCGTGTGGTTACCTATATGACAAACTATACAGAGCTTACGGATGACCACGCATACCCGCTTTACAACGCCGATGCGGCAAGGGTATGCCTTGCAATGAATATGCTTCTTGAGAAGTACAGATAAAGATAATGGCCGTTGCTTTTGGAGATGTAAAATATGAATTCAATAACAAATATTTTAATGGAAATTGAAAAGAAACCGTTCTTATTTTTTAAAGAAAAAGAT
>JAZUAZ010000190.1:0-6967 GCA_045638245.1 Acutalibacteraceae bacterium
CTCTTCGGCACTACACCGGGTGTCGGAGTTCAGCCAAAAGAAGCTTTAGCTTACAGTGTAGCCGGCTTTGGTCAGAACTTTATTTGTACCATTATCGGCTCATACATAACTGTATTTATGACTGATGCACTTCTTTTCGGTGCTGACGGTGTTACGGTCGGAACAATGAGCGGTGCGATTGCTGTTGCACTTCTTATGCTCGGCGCAAGAGTTTTTGACGCTTTTAATGATCCTATTATGGGCTCAGTTGTTGATAAAACAAGAACAAAGTGGGGTAAATGTCGTCCTTACCTTAAATGGATGGCAATTCCTATCGGTATTTCAACCGTTCTTTGCTTCCTTCCCATTTACGAAGCAAAAGCTACATGGACATTCGTAACTATTGCTGTTTTATACGTAATATGGTCTGTTTTATACACTGTTGCAGACGTACCTTATTGGGGTCTTGCAACATGTCTTACAAATGATACAACTGTAAGAGGAAATATCCTTACTGTTGTACGTCTTGCTTGTACAGTGGGCGCAGGTATTGTTACCGTTGGTGTTCCCATTATTACAAATGCACTCACAGCTAAGTTCAAGTATCCTAAGGGTGATTTTGCTCTTATTATTAAAGAAAAAGGCTCTGCAATTTTAGAGCTTGTAAACAATGAGCTTTCTGCTACAGAGGGACTTACCCTTAACCTTGAGCAGATAAAAACAATCGCTGCAGATAAAGCACACGGTTTCGGTGAAAATGTTGTTTCGGTAGTTGATAAGGCGATTGCTTCCTTTGAAGGTACTGTTATGAATGATTTTGTTGCACAGAACGCAAATACTCTCAAATGGACATATTTTGTTTGTGCAGTTGTTTTTGTTGTTGCTGCTATGCCTATGTTCTTCTATGGATTTAAGAATACAAAAGAACATGTTACTGCAAGCTATGATAATATACCCACATTCGGACATAATCTCAAGCTTCTTTTCAAGAATAAGGAACTCCTTCTCATCGTTATTTCAGGTATTCTCGGCGGTGCGAGAATGGTTTACTCTTATACCGGTGGTCTGTACTTCGCAAAGTATGTGCTTAAAAATGAAGGTATGTACGGCATTATCACAATGTTGGTTATTCCCGGCGGTGCTGTTGCTTCAATTCTCGTTCCTTGGATGACAAAGAAATTCACAAAGAAATGGTCATATATCATTGTTCATCTGTTTGGCGGTGCTGTAATGACTGTTATGTATTTTGTTGGTTACGATGCACCTTGGAAGCTTGCTGTTTGTGCAGTAGGTCTCGTACTTCTCGGTATTCCTCAGGGTGTAAACAACATTATGAGCTATGCTATGATAGGTGACACTGTTGACTATCTCGAATGGAAGACAGGCGAAAGAGGCGAAGGTATCTGCTTCGCAATGCAGACTCTTATCAATAAGATCGGTATGGCTGTTGGCGCATTTATCGGTGTTATGGCAATGAGCATTGCAGGCATCGATGCTGAAACCGGTATTGTTAAATCACCTAACGCTCTTTGGAACGTGCTTATTCTTACCGGTGCAATCAGTATGTTTGCTTGTGCAGTTCCTATGTTCTTCTATACTCTTACCGAAAAGAGACAGAGAGAGCTCGTTTCTGAAATTGAAGCTCGTAAGGCTTTAAAATAAATCGAAAAAATTAAATGGTGTCTTCATATGAAGGCACCATTTTTTCATCTTATTACACAGAGCGAAAATACTAAAAGCAACCGCAGTTAATACGGTTGCTTTTACAATGTGTATTATTTTTGAAAATTTACAGCTTAATAGCCGATTGCGTATCCGACGAAGGTTAATCCTACCGATGCTATAAGAACGGCTAAAAACAGCTTCCAGGCGCATTTCAGATATTTGAAATATGATATGTTAATTATACTGAGCGCAATCATGAGAAGTCCGTTTGTCGGATAGAGTACATTGCAAAGACCGTCACTAAGGCAGAATGAAACAATAAGATTCTGTCTGCCAATACCGATCATATCAACAAGAGGGAGTAATATCGGCATAAGAAGGAATGCTTTAGCTGAGCCACTACCTATGAAGAATTCAAAAATACATATAACAAAGAAGATTATTGCGAGCGCAACATAAGGGTTAAGAGTGCTTATATAATTATGTACCCAGTAAAGCAATGTATCGATAATCATACCGCTTTTGAGAATATATGTGACGCAAATAATAATCATAATAATGGGGGCGCAGGGAAGGATAGATTTAGCACCCTTAAGGAAAATCCCTCCAAGCTCTTTACCGTTAAAGCCTGAAATCTTACCTGCTTTTAAGCCACCGATAGTGAAGAGTACTGCCATTGAAGCAAGAGGCAGATATCCAATTATACCGGAAATAGCGGAATCGCCCAGGAATATATTGAAAATAAGGCAGAAAACAGTTATTACAAGCACGGCAACAAGTGCACTTGCGAAAGCTTTGGTAGCTTTCGGGAGCATTTTGTTTTGTAAAGCCTTTTCAATTTCATCATTATTTAAGAGTTTTTCTCTCAGCTTAAGGTCTGATTCGTAGCAGGGTGATTTCATAGGATTTTTTTCAATTTTTTTAGCGTATGAAATAAAGAATCCCGCAAGAATAGCATAAATAACCGCAAATACAAAAATTCTGAATAAAACACCTGAAAACATCGGCAAATCTGCCATCGAATGAATTATTCCTATATTGAAAGGATTAAAGGTTGCAGCTGCATAACCGAATGTTACAGATATAAGGCTGAAGCCGAGTCCGACAAAGGAGTCCCAACCGAGCGAAAGTGAAATTGCAACTGCAAGAGGCACAAGTGTAAGCGATTCTTCCAGTATACCTGCAAATGATGAAAGAAGCATACAGAAAAATATCATAACGGCAAGAAGGGTATACTTTTTATCGGAAAATTTATTGACAATTGTTGACATTATATATTTAAGCACACCGCTTTTGTCAAGTACGAGAAAGGTTCCGCCGATAATAATGATAACGAGTATAATGATTACTCCGGTCATAGCTTCAGCGGTTGAATTAATAAACATCTCAATTGGAGAAAGGAATATACGCCAGAAGTCATAATTTACTTCTTCGCGTGAAATTTCTTTATATGTGCCGCTTATGATATTTCCCGCAGCATCTGTATCATACGCGCCAGTAGGAATAATCTGAGTGAGTACCCCCGCAAATATCATTATGGCAAACAGAAGTGCGCCGATACCAATAAGCGTTTTCTTATTGATACTTATAATCGATTCATTTTCCTTTTGCATTTCTTTTGAACTCCTTAAATGTTATTGTTTATCTGCATAATCTGTCTTTCAACAAAAAATGTTATTTTATCAAATCCGCATTCATCGGCAATTTTCATACCCTCTGTAATGCCAAGACCTACATCATAGGCACTGTGGGAGTCTGAACCGATTGTAATATATTCTCCTCCGAGTTCATGGTATCTTTTAATTATATCAACATCAGGCATTGTACGTCTCATAGACTGTCTGAGTCCGGATGTATTTATTTCCAAAGCTTTGCCGTTATCAATTATTGTTTTAAGAAGATTATCTACAGAGTGACTTATTTTTGAATAATCAAAATCTATATTGTACAAACCTTGAATTCTACGCATCGGACAAGTTATATGAGCAAGAACATCAATATACGGACATCGTGCAATCTCTTCAAGTTGTGAGAAATAAGAACTCATAAATTCATAAACATCAAGTTTTGAATAATCGATTTCTTTTATGTCACAATCAAATCCCTTTGGTTTATGGATACTTCCGAGAGTTACGTCGTACTTTTTTGATGTAACAATTTTTTCAGTAAGACTGATGTCGGAAAGCGGTTGTCCGATCTCAACACCGAGAAGTACAAGAAGCTGGCCCTGAAAAGCAACTCTAGCTTTACGCGTTTCGAAATATGAGTGAAATACAGCACTGTCAAATCCCTGAGATTTGTAAGAGTCTATTTCACAATGGTCGGTAATAGCTACCGCTCTTAAGTTGTTTTTTACTGCCTGTTCACATACAAACATCGGTGAATGCTTACCGTCTGGTGAGTTGTCAGAGTGAACATGCATATCAATTTTTCGTTCTTTTTCCATACAGACGTCACCTCATCTGAAATAAATATACAGTATTATACATCAATGTGCAAATATATGCAATAGTATATTAATATAATGTATAAAAAACAAAAAAATATGCAACACTTTTCAAAAAACAAGCAAGTGTTGCATAACTTTCAATTAAAATTTACAGACTCAACTGAAAATTCAGCATTATGTTTGTTTAATATTCCTTTAAGATTTTCGCAATTTTGATTTGTCATAGGACATAAAGGTAATCTACACACAGAGGATACACCATAAATATGCTCCATAGCATATTTCACCGGTATCGGACTGACATCTGAAAATAGACCTTCAATAATATCAAGCGAATCTGATTGCATTTTTCTGGCAAGTTTTACATTTCCGTTGATACCTGCATAGGCAAGATTATGGGTGAACTTCGGCAGAATGTTCGCAAGAACAGAAATAACACCTTTGCAACCGAGAAGAGTTGCAGCTGCGATCATATCGTCATTACCTATATAAAAATCCATTTTTCCATCACACAGCTCTATTGATTTCTGTAGCTTTGTTATACTTGTATCAGCTTCTTTTACAGCTATGATATCAGGGTGATTACTGAGATCCCTATAAGTTTCAGGGGTAATGTTTACACCGGTTCTTGAAGGAACGTTATATACAATAACAGGTTTGGTACTGTTATCTGCGAGTGTGTAATAGTGTGAAATGATACCGTTCTGAGAAGCTTTATTATAGTAGGGTGTAACGGAAAGATGAGCGTCAACACCGCGCTTTTCAGCTGCCTTCATCAACTCGACAGAAAAAGCAGTGCTATTACTGCCTGTGCCTGCAATAACAGGTACTCTTCCTGAGACCTGTTTAACGGCAATATCAAACAACTCGAGTCTTTCGTCAACTGTTAGCGTTGAACCTTCACCTGTTGTTCCACAAACAATAATAGCATCAGTTTTATTTGAAATCTGGAATTCTATCAGCCTTGAAAAAACGTCGTAATCAATTTTTCCATCCTTATCGAAGGGTGTAATCAGTGCCACACCGCTACCTACAAAGATCGGCTTCAAAGAATGACCTCCTTAGTCAATATAACCCTCAGCACAAAGAAGTTCTGCAAGAAGTACTGCACCGCCTGCAGCGCCTCTGAGGGTATTGTGTGAAAGACAAACGAACTTATAGTCATACTGACTATCGTCACGAAGTCTGCCTATTGAAACAGCCATGCCATTTTCATTGTCACGGTTAAGTTTTGTCTGAGGCATATTGTCTTCTGTAAAATAGTGTAAGAACTTTTTGGGAGCTGATGGAAGTTCAAGCTCCTGAGCTCTGCCAGCAAAACCGTTCCATACTTTTATAATGTCATCTTTTGATGGCTTTTTACCGTCTTCAAATCGCATAAATACAGCGCCCATGTGGCCATCAGATACAGGTACTCTGATACACTGAGCAGTAAAAGCGGGGGATGTAGCATTTTTAATTATACCATCTTCAACTTTACCCCAGATCTTGAGAGGCTCCTGCTCACTCTTTTCTTCTTCACCGCCGATATAAGGGATAACATTATCGACCATTTCGGGCCAGCTTTCAAAAGTTTTTCCTGCGCCGGAAATTGCCTGATAGGTACATACAAGAACTTCCTTAACACCGAATTCTTTATCAAGAGGATAAATTGCAGGTACATAGCTCTGAAGTGAGCAGTTTGATTTAACAGCAATAAATCCACGCTTTGTGCCAAGTCTCTTCTTCTGATCATCAATAACTTTGATATGATCAGCGTTAATTTCAGGAATTACCATAGGAACGTCTGCAGTACCTCTGTGAGCACTGTTGTTTGAAACTACGGGACATTCTGCCTTTGCATAAGCTTCCTCAAGGGCTCTGATTTCATCCTTCTTCATATCCACGGCGCAGAATACGAAGTCTACTGCTGAAGCGATTTCGTTAATATCTGCAGTCGCATCTTTGACTATCATATCTGCCATTGAAGCAGGCATTTCTTTTGCAATTCTCCATCTGTTGCCAACTGCTTCTTTGTAAGTTTTTCCTGCTGAACGTCCACTTGCAGCAAGAATAGTAACATCAAACCACGGATGATCGTCGAGAATTGTAGCAAATCTCTGGCCAACCATACCTGTAGCTCCGATAATACCAACCTTATACTTTTTCATAAAATAACACCTCTGGTTTTAAACTATTTTTTACTTGTTTTTTTGCACAAAACTGTTGATAAATTCAGCATTATGCACTATAATATAAAATAATATTTATATATTATCACTTATTTAACTTTATGTCAATTGAAAATCAATTTTTTTATACTTTAAAGTGAAAAATCTGGTTTTCTTCTGAAAGGAATTAAAATGAATAAATCTGATTTTTATTACGATTTACCTAAAGAGCTTATTGCTCAGCATCCGGTAGAACCTAGAGACAGTTCAAAGCTTATGGCAGTTGATAAAACCACCGGTGAAATTCTTCATAAACATTTTTATGATATTGTTGATGAACTTAAAGAAGGGGACTGCCTTATACTTAATAATACTCGTGTACTTCCCGCCAGAATGTTCGGTATTAAAGAGGATACAGGTGCAAAGGTGGAATTTCTTCTTCTGACCAATAAAGGTAACGATGTTTGGGAAACCATTACGGGACCCGGCAAAAGAGCAAAAATAGGTACAAAATTTATTTTTGGTGACGGTTTACTTAAAGCTGAAATTGTTGACGTGCTCGAAGGCGGTAACAGACTCGCAAAATTTACGTATGATGGAAATTTCTTTGAGACACTTGATAAAATAGGACAAATGCCCTTACCGCCGTACATAACCGAAAAGCTTGAAAACAGTGAACGTTATCAGACCGTTTACTCAAAAAATATCGGTTCAGCAGCAGCAC
>JAZUAZ010000191.1:0-2582 GCA_045638245.1 Acutalibacteraceae bacterium
CATATCATTCACCTTTGAATTTTTCGCTGTTTCTTCTCCAATGGAAAAGATACTGCTGAGCTATTCCTTCATAATTTTTTGTACAAGAGGGAAGTCCGTCGGAATACATTTCAGCCATAATTCTTTTTACCCATACATCAATGGGGAAGGCATCAAGTCTGCCGAAGCCGTAAAGAAGGGTACACTCGGCAACCTTGGGACCTACACCTTTGATTTTCATAAGCTCCGTACGGGCATCCTCAATGGGCATTTTGTATATCGCATCAAGGGATATTTCTCCTGATGCCACCTTCTGTGCGGCGTCGATGAGATATTTATTACGAAAGCCTGCCCGCAGTACGGAAAGGTCAGCCTCGGTAAGGCGGCTCATAGACTCTGCATCGGGAAAGCTGTATTCTCCGCCATCTGTTAAAATACCGAAATTTTCGCAAAGTCTGTCGATAATTCCGCATATACGGGGGATATTGTTATTCTGTGAAATAATGAAGGAGCAAAGAGCCTCCCATGGCTCCTGATGAAGAATCCTGATGCCGTAAAATTCATCGAGAGCCGAAGAAATATATTTATCACTGCGAAAGCCGTCGGTGATTGCTCTGTAATCCCTTTCAAGGTCAAAATAAGGTACCCATAAATCGAGAAAGGTCTTTTCATCGGTGTTTAAGAAAGCTATTTCATTATCCTTCTGTACCAAAGAGAGGGTAGTTCCTCTTACCGTACCCTTGAAGATACCTTCCCCGGTTTCCTTCCAGCGGAAAGCCTGACCGCAAAGAAGAGTATTTTTGAGATTCAGACAGTCAAAACGGTCAAGAACTATATCCTTTTCTCTCACAGTATAAGTCATATTTTAACTCCTTTGTTTTATCCTTCTTTAAATACATTTTATCAGAAAAACAGAATTTTTTCAAGTAACTTAAAAAAAGAGCCGTGTTATTGTTAACACGGCATAGCTGACAGCTTTATTATTATTCCTTATCTAAAAATCCGAATGCTTTTTCAAAAAACAGCTTTATGAAATAAATAAAGTCAGAAAGAGCTGCAATGATATACATCATAAAAAATTACCTCAATTCAATAAATGTTTTTACAATACGCCCAACATACCTATAATATCAAATCTTAACTGTAAAGTCAAGAGTTTTTAGTTAATTTACATAAATTCTACTTTTTATGTTAAAAACTTAAGTTAACTTTGTATAAAATTACATATTGCAATTCTGCTTTTTCTGTGTTATATTATAGACACAGAAAGGAAAAGGTGATACCAATGTACAGGTAAAAACCAAAAGCTCTTTTAAAAAAGGTTAAACCAAAAAACGAGGTAAAAAAAGTACCGGAACCAAAAACTTTTAACATATAAAAATTAACCAAAGAAACCTTTTAAAAAAAGAGCTGAAAAACAAAACTCTGTAGAAAGAGAGGACTAAAAAAGATGTTAGATATCAAGAGTTCACAGAAATAACCCCGCGCCCAGAAAAAGATGTGTGAAGAAACATCGGGCCGGGGGTTATTTCTATTTTATAAAGCTTCTGAAGTCCCACAGGGGGCTTTTTTTAATGTGAAATTTGGAATACCGCCCTGACTACTGACTACTGACTACTAAAAAAGAGTGCCATAGGCACTCTTTTTTATCTCGGCAGCACGAAGCCGCATTTCTTCATTGTCTTTTCAAGGGTACGGTTTGCAATTCTCTGTGCGGTTTCTGCACCCTTTGCCGCAGTTTCAAGAAGATATGCCTGATCCTTCATAAGAAGGTCATAGCGCTCTCTTACCGGGCGGAGCTCCTCAATAACAGCCTCGGCAACGGCAGTTTTGAAGTCTCCGTAGCCTTTACCGCTGAATTCATTTGCAATCTGCTCATAATCAAGGCCTGTACAGCAGGAATAAATACCCATAAGGTTATTTACGCCATCCTTGCCTTCACCGTAGTATACGCCGCCCTCTGAGTCTGTAACTGCGCTCTTGATTTTCTTCATAATGGTTTCGGGAGCATCAAAAACAGAAACAAAGCTCTTGGGGTTCGGGTCGGATTTACTCATTTTCTTTGTGGGATCCTGAAGGGACATAACTCTTGCACCCTGCTTACCGATGTACGGATCAGGTACGGTAAAGGTTTTACCGTAGATTCCGTTGAAGCGGTTAGCGATATCTCTTGCAATTTCAAGATGCTGCTTCTGGTCTGCACCAACGGGTACGAGGTCAGCCTGATAAAGAAGAATGTCAGCTGCCATAAGTACGGGATAGGAGAAAAGACCAACATTTACGTTATCAGCATGAGACTGGCTCTTATCCTTGAACTGAGTCATTCTGCTCATTTCACCGAACTGTGTATAGCAGTTGAGAATCCATGCGAGCTGTGAGTGAGCGGGCACATGGCTCTGAATGAATACGATGTTTTTCTCGGGGTCAAGACCGATTGCAAGAAGAAGGGCAAAAACCTCCATAATCTGCTTACGAAGCATTTTCGGGTCCTGACGGACTGTAATAGCGTGAAGGTCGGCAACAGCGAAGGCTGAGTCGAATTCATCGGAAAGAAGCTTCCAGTTTTTAAGCGCACCGAGGTAGTTTCCGAGTGTGGGAATACC
>JAZUAZ010000192.1:0-6864 GCA_045638245.1 Acutalibacteraceae bacterium
TTTCTCGGGTGTGATTAAGAGCCTTTCCGAAGCAACCATGCTTTATACAGATATATACTCCCGTATGAAAAAAAGCAGAAAGCTTGCAGATTTTTCCGATATAATGCATATGACCCTTTCTCTTTTCGTCAGAAATACGGAGTCGGGCTGGGAAAGGACAGAGCTTGCCGAAAGAATAAGCGAGTGCTATGACGAAATTCTTATAGACGAATATCAGGATACCAACGGCGCGCAGACGCTCCTTTTCGAATCGATTTCCCGTGACAATCTTTTCAGGGTAGGTGACGTAAAGCAGAGCATTTACTCCTTCAGGCAGGCTATGCCGGAAATTTTTATGAGACTGAAGGACAAGCTCAGCGTCTATGAGCCTGACAGAGATAATTACCCCTGCAAAATAATCCTTGCGAATAATTTCCGAAGCCGAAAGAGTGTAACTGATATAATCAACTTTATTTTTGAGCAGATTATGAGCCGTGAGAGCGGCGATATAGAGTACAACAGCGAGGAAAGACTTGAGCCTTCCGCAACCTATGAAAAGAACGATGATGCCGTGACAGAGGTACATCTTCTTGATACGGGTAATGCTGATGACAGTGACGAAACCTCCCACGAATATCAGGCAAGATACATAGCCTCACAGATAAAAAGGCTTATGGCAGAGGGCTTCACCGTGAAGGACGGAGACACAGTCAGACCTGTCAGATACAGAGATTTTGCCGTACTTATGCGCGGAATTTCTACAAACGGACCCGTTTATGCCGAGGTTTTCAGAAGAGAAGGAATTCCTTGCTTCATCGAGGTGTCCGACAAGTTTCTTGAGTCAAACGAAATAGCTCTTGTGCTGAATATGCTCAGGATAATTGACAATCCCGCACAGGATATACCGCTTCTGAGTGCTATGATGTCACCGGTTTTCGGCTTCAGTACCGATAAGGTGGCGGAAATCAAAAAATTCAACCGCAGGGCAAGTGTTTATGCCTGCCTTCTTGAAGGTGAAAGAAGCGCAGACACACAGTGTACCGCCTTCTTAGAAAAGCTCAGGGAATGGCGCTCAATGAGTATCTGTCTCGGTGTCGGTGAGCTTCTTAACGAAATCTATGAGCAGACCGCACTTCCGTCCGTATTTGACGCTATGGATAAATCGGGTACGGGCAGTGCTAATCTCAGGCTTTTGCTCGACTATGCATCAGTTTATGAAAAGTCGGGCTACATAGGTCTGAGCGGCTTTATACGCTTTATCGACCGTCTCAGCTCGGAAAAGCAGGATTTAACGGGTGCGCTCAACGCAAACAGTAATGCTGACGTTGTAAAGATTATGACAATCCACAAATCAAAGGGACTTGAATTCCCCGTGTGTATTCTTGCAAACTGCAGCGGAAAATTCAATATAATGGACGAGGCGAAGAGCCTTGTTCTCAGCAAGAAGGCGGGTGTTGCAATGAGGTACCGTGACGTTGACACCTTCGAGCAGTTTGAAAATCTGCCGCGGGCGGCGGTAAAACTTTCCATGCACCGTGATATGCTCAGCGAAGAGATGAGAGTGCTTTACGTTGCTCTTACAAGAGCGAAGGAAAAGCTTATGCTTGTTTACGGCGGCAAGAATATTGCGTCTCTGGTTTCAAAGTGCGGAGTTGACGTTATAAGAGAAAACAAAAGAATCACACCCTATGCTCTTTCGAATGCAGGCTCCTTCGGTCAGTGGATGCTGACGGCTCTTCTCAGACATAAGGACAGCGGAGCTCTGAGAGAGCTTGCCAATATAGATGAAAGCTTCGTCCTGCCTTGCGAATCACCGATAAAGGTGTTTATAAGTGAGGGAGAGCCCCTTGCGGAGACCTCGGATGAGACCGGTACGGAAAAGGGAATTGACACCGATTTTCTTTCGATGGTCAGGGAAAGAGGGGACTTCAGATATAAGTACGAGGCACTGTCGGGAATAAATATGAAAAGAACTGCATCCTCGGTTGATAAGGGCAGCATAGACAGAGAGTATTTTGCCTCCTCGAAGCCGGCGTTTCTTTGCGAGGGCGGACTTACAGGTGCACAGAAGGGTACTGCAACCCATCGCTTTGCTCAGTTTGCCGACTACGAAAATGCAAGAGCAGACCTTGAGGGTGAAATACAGAATCTTCTTACCAAGGGACTTATCTCTGAGGCTGAGGCTAAGGCGATTAACCGCAGAAATGTGGGTGAATTCCTTAAGAGCCGACTGCTTTCAAGAATTGTCGCATCTGAAAGAGTACTCAGGGAAAAACGCTTCATTATCGAGGTGCCGATAAATGAGATATACGAAAACGTTGATGAATTCTCCGATGAAAAGGTTATGATTCAGGGTGCCTGCGACTGTGCCTTTGAGGAGGAGGGACGGCTTGTGGTCATCGACTACAAAACCGACCTTATCGACAGCGAGGAGGAATTTATAGAAAAATACAGCTCGCAGGTACTTCTTTATAAGAAGGCTCTTGAGCTTTGTACGGGTCTTGAGGTCAAGGAAACCCTGCTTTATTCCTTCCATTTGTCGCGTGAAATAGAGATAAAAGAAAAAAATTGAAAATAAAATCAATAATTTTCAAAAAAATGTTGATTTTTTAATTTCACTGTGATACAATACCTTGCGTTAATGTAAATAATAATGTCCGAAAGAGGTGACACATAATGAAAAACGGTATTCATCCCGGTTACGAACAGACAGAAGTAAAGTGCGCTTGCGGTGCTATCATCAAGACTGGCTCCACAAAGAAGGATATGCACGTTGATATCTGCTCAAACTGCCATCCCTACTTCACAGGTAAGCAGAAGCTTGTAGATACAGGCGGACGTGTTGACAAGTTCAACAAGCGTATCAACCTTGCAAAGAACAAATAATTTGCTTAATTAAAGAATTTAGACGGTACAAATTTTTTGTTCCGTCTTATTTTCATTTATATGTATGTATACACAAAAAGGGGGCAACACCATGGCAAGCTACAAGACCGTAAAATATGAGTCGAGCGATGAGTTCATAACAAAGAAGTCACGCTTTATCGGTTACGTAAAGCCCGTAAAGACGGTTGAGGAGGCAACGGCTTTCATATCCGAGATAAAATCAAAGCACTGGGATGCTACTCACAACGTATACGCCTATAGCCTGAAGGAAGGGCAGATAAAGCGCTTCAGTGATGACGGTGAGCCCTCGGGTACTGCGGGTATGCCTGCACTTGACGTAATAATAAAGCAGGATGTAGTCGATTGCTGCGTTGTTGTTACAAGGTATTTCGGCGGTATAATGCTCGGTGCGGGCGGACTTGTAAGAGCCTACTCCCACGGCTCAAAAATTGCTCTTGATGCGGGGCAGGTTATAACGATGTCCCTTTGCAAGATAGTCAGCGTGAAGTCTGACTATAACTTCTACGGCAGGCTCGTACCTCTTATCTGTGAAGAGGGCGGCATTGTCGAGGATACGGTATTCACCGATGCGGTTGAGGTTGTTTTCAGAATACCCGAGGAAAAGCTTCCATTTTTTGAAGCGAGACTTACCGACGTTTCCTGCGGAAAGTTCTCCTGCGAGGTAAAAGACGAAAAATATTGCGAAATATAATAAAAAAAGAGGGGAAAACCCGAAAAAGGCGTATATATATTCAACATACCGAAAAAAGAGTGAAGGGCGGCGGTTTTGTGGCACAGATAAGAGAAAGAACTCTTCTTAACGAAAGGAATACTCTTTCGGAGTATGCTATGCTTTGTGAAAATACAAGAGGCAGACAGAATCCCGAGCCGGAGTGCCCCATAAGAACTGCCTACCAGCGTGACAGGGACAGGATAGTCCACTGTGCCGCATTCAGACGTCTTATGCATAAAACTCAGGTTTTCCTTGCTCCCGACAGTGAGCATTACAGAACAAGACTTACACACACTCTTGAGGTTTCACAGATTGCGAGAACCATCGCAGTCGGCCTCGGTCTTAATGAGGATCTTACCGAGGCAATAGCACTCGGTCACGATCTGGGACATACACCCTTCGGCCATGCAGGTGAAAGAGCTCTCAACGAGGTTATGCCCGGTGGCTTCAAGCATTATGAACAGAGCCTGAGGGTTGTTGACTATATAGAAAACAAGGGCAAGGGTCTTAATCTTACCTATGAAGTAAGAAACGGAATAGTCTGCCACACAAGAGGTGAAGAGGCTCAGACTCTTGAGGGCAGAATCGTAAAGCTTGCCGATAAAATAGCGTATATAAATCATGATATTGATGATGCGGTACGAGGCGGTGTAATCACCGAGGGGAATATTCCCGCCGAGGCAAGAAAGCATCTCGGTGAAACGAAAAGACAACGTATTGATACGATGGTAACATCGGTTATAGAGAATACATACGGTGAGGTCGCCTTTGACAGTAATGTACAGAGCGCTTTTGATATACTTCACGAGTTTATGTTTGACAGAGTATATACAAATCCCGTATGCAAAAGCGAAGAAGGTAAGGCTATGGCTATGATTCAGAGGCTTTATCACTTCTTTGAAGAAAATCCAAATGAGCTTCCCAACGAATATATAGAAATTGCATGGCGTGACGGCGTACAAAGGGCCGCCTGCGACTACATAGCGGGTATGAGTGACCCCTACGCACTTAAGGTTTACGGTGACTACTTCATTCCGAGCGGCTGGAGTAAATAGTAGCCGGTAGCCAGTAGTCAGGGGAATGCCCGACGGGCATTCAATGCACCGCAGGTGCAATTCATAATGAAATCAATTCATGGCAAAGCCAATTCATGCCGTATGGCAATTCATTTTTATCCGCGATTGATAATTGAGAATTGAGAATTGAAAGAAAGGAGAAAGCCTATGGCACAGCGTTTTTCTGACGAATTTTTATCAGAGCTTCATATGAGATGCGACATTGAGCAGACTATATCGTCTTACGTAAAG
This sequence comes from Acutalibacteraceae bacterium, assembly GCA_045638245.1. Lineage (GTDB taxonomy): Bacteria > Bacillota > Clostridia > Oscillospirales > Acutalibacteraceae > UBA6857. The sequence continues at coordinate 4,906 of JAZUAZ010000192.1, forward strand.
CTCAAGCGCCGAGGAAAGAATCTTGTAGGTCTTTGTCCTTTTCACAATGAAAAAACACCGTCCTTTACTGTTTATCCCGACAGTCAGAGCTATTTCTGCTTCGGCTGCGGAGCAGGCGGTGAGGTTATCAATTTTATAAGACGAGCCGAAAATCTCGACTTCTATGAAGCGGTCAGATTTTTATGTGACAGATATTCCCTTGTTATGCCTGCTGACGGCGTTGACGATTCCCTTGCGGTCAAGCGTAAGAGAATGTATGAAATAAACAAGGAGGCCGCAAGATTTTTTAATGCCTGTCTTTTCAGTGAAGAAGGCAGAGAGGGACTTGAGTATTTCAAATCACGAGGCTATAAAAAGAGTACCATTACGAAATTCGGTATGGGTTATGCACCCAATGACTGGCGAAAGCTTCTCAACCATCTGAGAGAGAAGGGCTATTCCTATGAGGAGGCTTATGAAGCCAATCTTGCAAACAAGAGCGAGAAAAACGGCAAGGTAAGCTTTTACGATTCCTTCCGTAACCGCGTTATGGTACCTATCATCGACGCGAGAGGTAACGTTGTTGCCTTCGGCGGCAGAGTGCTTGATGACAGTAAGCCAAAATATATCAACACCTCGGATACTCTTATATATAAAAAGAGCCTTGGTGTATTCGGTTTAAACTTTGCAAAAAATTCCACGGATAAAAGCCTTATCCTCGTGGAAGGCTATATGGATGCAATATCTCTTCATCAGGCGGGCTTTACGAATGCGATTGCCTGTCTCGGTACTGCACTTACAAGTGAGATGGCGCACCTTCTTTCACGGTACGCCGATGAGATAATACTGTCCTACGACGCTGATGAAGCGGGACAGAAGGCAACTCAGAGAGCTATCGGAATTTTCAATTCAATCGGTATGAAGCTTAAGGTTGTACATCTTACCGGCGGCAAGGACCCTGACGAAATTTTACGCAAGTACGGACCCGAAAGGTTCCAGAGTCTTGTTGACGGAGCTGCAAACGATATCGAGTTTGCCATAGTGCGTCTGAGAGGTCAGTACGATGTGCAGACAAGCGACGGAAAGATGAAATTCCTCGAAAAAGCGGCAGAGGTGCTTGCGGGACTTCCGAGCAAGATACCTCAGGAAATATACGCATCGAGACTTTCCGAGGAGCTGGGCGTAAGTAAACAGTCAATAATGATAAGAATCGAGCAGCTTGCAAGAAGAAAGCAGACAAGCGAAAAGAAGCAGTACTTCTCACAGATACAGCAGCAGGCGATGAGTGCAAACACCAAGGAAGCCCTTGCAGGCGGTACCAATATAAAAGCGGTAAAGGCTGAGCAGATGCTTATAGCGGCGCTGATGAAAAATCCCGAATTTTACGAGAGGATGAAGGAAAGCGTAAGTGCTGATGATTTCACCGTAGCCGAACACGGAAGGCTCTTTGAAGCGATAACCGAAAAAATTACGGAACGCAGAGGTCTTGAGCTGACATTTTTCTCTCAGGAGCTTACGGCAGAGCAGATGAATCTGCTTGTAAAGATATGCAAGCAGAACGAAGGTCTTTCCTTCAGCCTTACGGTATGCTCCGACTGTGTGCGTATTATGAGAGAAGAAAAAAAGAAAAAACAGCAGATGCCGTCAATAGAAAGTCTGTCCGACGAGGAATTTGCGGCACTGTTTAAAAATAAAAAATAACCATCAAATATAAAAGAAGAAAGGCAAGGAAGTAACTATGGAAAACCAGGAAAAAAACTCTTTACTCAAGGCTCTTGTTGACAGAGGTATTTCAACAGGTAAGCTCAACTCAACCGAGATTGATGCTGTACTCGTTGAAGCCGATGTTGATATGGAGGAAATGGAAAAGGTATATGCAAAGCTTGAAAGCTACGGCGTAGAAATCGTCGATGACCTCAGCGATGAAATACTTGATTCAATTTCAGTTGATATCGACCTTCCCAAGGACTATGACGGTGC
>JAZUAZ010000193.1:0-2125 GCA_045638245.1 Acutalibacteraceae bacterium
GTAAGACGGTGGGTATCTGCCTCTCTGTCGGTAACAAAGCGGATTTCCTTTTCAACCTCTGCACGTCTGCCTACAACATCCTTTTCAACAGCTTCAAGGAAGTCTCTGTAACGTGAGGGTGTGTTGTGGAAGTTTACGATAGTCTCATTAAGGGTATCTGCAGGATAATCAGCAAGAAGCTTCATAAATCTGCCAAAGGATTTACCCGCACTTCTGAGCGTATCCGCATTTTCAGCCTTGTTGTATGTATGTGCATCGTCAACGTAAACATACATACGCCATGCTCCGCCCTCTGCGTCTCTGTAATAGTACTTTTCTCCGCAGGGAACAAAGCTGAGTGTCTCTCTTTCGGGATTTCCTCCTGCCTTTGCGATTTTCTCAGAAAGATGCTTCGTTACGCCCACTATGTTGTGCATAAGACCGTCCGGGTCCTTGAAAACGAAGGTGTTTATCTTCTGAAGAATGTATTTTTCTCCTGCATCGGTGGATACAAGATAGGTAGCATTGATAAGACCTGCTGTAATCTGTTCAACGTTTACTATTTCGCCCTTTCTGCCGAATGACGCAAAGGCTTCTCTGATTTCTTTTGTAATCATAACAGTTTCCTCTTTCCTTATGCAGAACAGTCTGCTTTTTTCTTTACGGTACATTCTACCACAAATATCTGTTGTTTTCAACATATTACAACCTTTATTTTTATAACCTTAAGTAAAAAATCCGAAGAAACACAACAGGCATTCCTTCGGATTTTAATTTATTTATCTCTGTTTTCCTCAAAGCGCTTACAAAGGGTGTTGTAATAGGAGCGGCAGTTTCTTATATCACTTCTGAAGGATGCCTCATCATAATTGATAAGTCCGAAAATCAGAATTATAAGATATCCCCTTGCGAAAAGATCTACCTCTTCACGGTGATTTTCCCACGCATAGTCTGAAAATGGAGTAAGATTTTTCTGCTGAACATAGCAATCATTCGCAAGATTTGCAAAGGTAAGATAATTTGCTCCGCTGAGCATATTTTCAAGTATTTTGGTTTCGTATTCATCAAAAATGAGATTTTCTTTTCTTACTATACGCGAAAACTCATGATCGCTGCAGCGCATAAGTCTGGACGCCTGTTCGAAAAGACGCAGCACTATCTGGCTTCCGACCTTTTCAATATATTCGTCAATATCCTCATAGTAATTATAAAAGGTTGCCCTTGATATATCAGCCTTTTTGCAAAGGTCGGTAATCGTTATTTTTTCCGTCTGCTTGCTTATCAGCTTACCGTAGGCACAACGGAGCTTTTTTTCAGTGGACTCATTCATTTTTTCTCCCTGCCTCCTGTGCCTCAACAAGAATTCTTTTGTAGGTTTCAAGATATTTACTGTCAAAATCCGTTCCGTCTATAAGTGTTCTTATATAGGATGCTATACCTGAAAACAAAACGAACTTAATAGCAAAGAAATCCCCCTCGCTAAAGCTCAGATCATACTGCTTGACATACAGAAAAGCCCTTTGAATTACGGTTTCAAAAAATTCTTTTCCACCGTTTTCACCGCTGAGAAGCCTTATATATTTTTTCTGACTTTCCAGTTTTTTACAGAACACCTCAAAAAGCTCACCGCGATCCGCCTTCCTCTCGGCTATGACTACAAAAAGCTCGGATATGACCTTATCAACGATGGAAACGGAAATCTTATCATACATATCATACACGTCGGTATAATATCTGTAAAAGGTTGTCCTGCTGAGTCCGGCTTCGTCCACAATCTCGGAAACAGATATCTTTGAGTAGCTTTTTGTTTCAAGCAGCTTGAAAAATGCCAGCATAAGCATTGTATCCGCTTTGCGCTTTCTCATCTGTTCTTCTCCTTACCAGTCAATTTTTAATAAATCTTAATCTTTCTTATAATACTATTGATTTTTGAAGCTTTTGCAAGTGTATTTTTACAAATCAGGCGTATTTGTAATTTTATCGAAGGGAATATTTTTTTAAATTAACATTGATTTAAAGCTTTAACCGATATATTCATAAAAAGTATATATATAAAAGCAGAAAGGTATCCCCTCTGAAATACTCTTTCTGCCTGTATGATAAGCTTTTATTTGCTGTCATCCGAAGAACATCCGCACTTACCCTC
>JAZUAZ010000194.1:0-3305 GCA_045638245.1 Acutalibacteraceae bacterium
TCAGATAGAAAAAATGAAGGAGCTCGCAGACCGTATACATAAGCACGGCTCAAAGCTGTTCGTTCAGCTTCATCACCCCGGCAGACAGAATATGGCTCTTCTTATGGATACCCTTCCTATGAGTATTCTCGGTGAAAAGCTCATCCCCCGCTTTGAGGATATGCTTTATTCTGTTGTACCTGCAGGTAAGATTCTTATGAAGCATCATATCGTACCGAGAGTTGTATCGCCCTCAAAGTGCGAAAACGCATACTTTGCCGACGGTAATAACAGAGCTCTCAGAAAAAGTGAAATCAAAGGTCTTGTTCAGGATTTCATAGACGGTGCGGTACGTGTAAAGAAGGCAGGCTGTGACGGTGTTCAGCTTCACGCCTCCCACGGATATCTGCTTCAGCAGTTCCTTTCACCTCATACCAACAGACGTACAGACGAATACGGCGGATCACTCGAAAACCGTATGCGCTTCCTTCTCGAAATCATTGCAGGCATCAGAAAGGAGTGCGGCGAGGATTTCCCGATAATTGTCCGTCTTACCGTTGATGAATGCTACGGCTACATCGGTCACCCGGGCAGAGGCTACCGCCTTAATGACGGTGTAAGAATTGCAAAGAGACTTGAAGAAGCAGGAGTTGATGCTATCGATGTTTCCTCAGGCGGCTATGATGCCTTTAACTACTGGCTCGAGCCTACCTCCTTTGAATGCGGCTGGAGAAAGTTTATGGCTGCGGCAGTTAAAAATGCAGTATCAATTCCCGTTATTGCCGCTAACCTTATAAGAAGTCCCGAGCAGGCTGAAGCTCAGCTTCGTGAGGGTACTCAGGATATGATTTCCCTTGGCAGACCCCACATCGCAGATCCTCACTGGGCAGAAAAGGTGATGGAGGGCAGAAGCGAGGATGTAAAGAGATGTATCTGCTGCCTTTACTGTATCGAAAGCATGCAGAACAACGCCTACACCGGAGGCCACGGTCACTGTGCCGTCAATCCCTTTGTGGGAAGAGAGAGCTATAAGCTCGAGGAAAACGGAAACGGCAGAATTGTTGCTGTTATAGGCTCAGGCCCTGCGGGACTTACCGCCGCAGAGCTTATGGCAAAGCGTGGCTTTAAGGTAACGGTATTTGAAAAGAGCGACAGACTCGGCGGTCAGGTTGACCTTGCAGTAAAGCCTCCCCATAAGGATAAGCTTTATTGGTGCATCGAGGACCTTCACACCGCCTGCAAAAAGCTCGGCGTTGAAATAAAGCTCAGTACAGAGGCAACAAAGGAGCTTCTTTCAGAAATGTCACCCTATGCGGTCATCTGCGCTACCGGTGCCTATGCAGTAAAGCCGAAATTCATCGAAGGCTATGACAGAAACAACGTATACACCACAACAGAAATCCTTGACGGCACTGTAAAGCTCACAAACAAAAAGGTCGCAGTTATCGGAAGCGGTATGACAGGTCTTGAAACCGCAGAGCTTCTCACAGAGCAGGGCAATAGCGTATGTATCGTCGAAATGGCAGATACACTTTTCCCCGGCGGATGGATGCAGCATCTTGACGACATCAAGCCGCGTCTTGATAAGAAGGGTACTGAATATTATACCTCACAGAAGCTTCTCGAGGTCAAGGATTGCTACATAGTAACAGAGGACAAAAAGGGCGTACGTACGGAAATCCCCGCAGACAGTGTTGTGCTTTCTCTCGGTGCAAAGAGTGACAACAGTCTTTACGAGGAGCTTAAGAAGGAAGGCTTCAACGCCTACAATATCGGTGACAGTCTTAAGGTCGGCAGAATCGCAGACGCAACCGCAAGCGCATTTGAGTGCGTAATCAATATTGATTAAGAGGTATCACCTATGAGAATGAGAAAAAAGAAATATCTTGATGAAAGACTCGACGGTTGCGAGGATTACCTTATCCCAACCGAGGACGAAAACAGAGATTTCAGCAAGGCAGACGAAATAAACTGCCTTATTTCCACCGAGGAGATATTCGGCAACAGCAATCCGCTTCACCTTGAAATCGGTTGCGGCAAAGGACAGTTTATCACCGAGCTTGCAAAGCGCAATCCGGATATAAACTATATTGCAGTTGAAAAGGTAAAAAACGTTATCGTTGCCGCCTGCGAAAAAGCAAAGCAGGAAAGCCTCCCCAATGTGCGCTTTATGGCTTTAGGTGCGGAGTATCTCCCCTCTTACATACCTAAAAACAGTGTTGAGCTTATTTATCTCAATTTCTCCTGCCCTTTTCCCAAGGCAAAGTATGCAAGACACCGACTTACCCACAGATACTTCCTTGAAATTTACCGCAAGCTTCTTAAAGAAAACGGTGAAATTCATCAGAAAACAGACAATATGCACTTCTTCGAGTTTTCAATAGAAGAGTACTCAGCGGCAAACTACAAAATCCGAAACGTCAGCCTTGACCTTCACAACAGCAACTTCGAGGGCAACATCGTAACAGAATACGAAAAGCGATTTTCCGATTTAGGTCAGCCCATATACAGATTAGAGGCATCTTTAAAATAAACACTCAGGACGGGAGTATTCATCCCGTCCTTTGCTTTTCAAAGCACAAAAGCTGCCCGACAATCCTTTTGCATATATATTCAGGAATAACCCTTGCAAATTTTTCCATAATATGATATAATCCGCAAAGTTGTTTTTTTAGGTAGGTATTTTATGATTTGTAATAATATTTTAGATGCAGTCGGCAATACTCCCCTTATTCGTCTTAACAGAATGACAGGTCCGGACGATGCCGAAATTCTTGTAAAGTTCGAGGGTCTCAATGTAGGCGGCTCAATCAAAACAAGAACTGCTTTCAATATGATAAAGGATGCAGAAGAAAAGGGCCTTATAAATAAAGACACTCTTATTGTTGAGCCTACAAGCGGAAATCAGGGTATAGGCATCGCTCTCGTGGGTGCGGTACGCGGATACAAGGTTAAAATTATTATGCCGGATTCCGTAAGCGAAGAAAGACGTAAGCTTATGGAGCATTACGGTGCCGAGGTAAGCCTTGTTCACGATGCAGGAAACATCGGCGAATGTATCGAAACCTGCCTTAAGCTCGCCTTAAGAATCAAGGCTGACTATCCCAACGTCTTCGTACCTCAGCAGTTTGAAAACCTCGCCAACCCCGATATTCACCGTAATGCAACAGGTGTAGAAATTATAGAGCAGGCAGGAAAACCTATTCACGGCTTCTGCTCAGGCATCGGTACCGGCGGTACAAATACAGGTATCGGTGAAACCCTCAGAAGGTATAATTCCGATATTGAAATATGGGCAATCGAGCCCGACAAGGCGGCCGTACTTT
>JAZUAZ010000195.1:0-8256 GCA_045638245.1 Acutalibacteraceae bacterium
TAATACAAATTTATCACTCTGTTTAATTAGTTTATTATTCAGTCCTCTGTAATAACATCGGATAAATCAATTTCTTTTGCATCCTGCCAGAGTCTTTCAAGATTATAATAGTCTCTTGTTTCACCTGTGAAAACGTGAACAAGAATTGTATCATAGTCAATAAGAATCCAGCCCGTTGCTTTACCCTCAATATGATAAGGCTCAACGCCCTTCTGCTTCATCTCAAACTCAACCTCATCAACAAGTGACTTGACATGAGTGTTTGATGTACCTGAAACAATAACAAAATAATCCGCAACGATTGAATGCTCTATTATTTCGATAGCCTTGATATCCTTAGCCTTTTTATTGTCAAGAATTCTGACTATTTCTTTTACTTTTTCAAGCTCTGTCATAGTTATCCCTCTCTTTCAATTATCAGTTCGTTATAGTATTCCACACTGTCCGTATGAATAAGCTTTTGCTTTTTGGAAAGTGACTTAAATGAGAATTTAAGAGCGTATAATGCCGCTTCGTCAAGTCCTTTATTCATTGAAAGATCCCGCATTACATCAACGTCATCGTAATCCCTTTCGACGGAAATGTAGTCGGCTATATATACAATCTTTTCAAGAAGACTCATTCCCGCTCTGCCTGTTGTGTGATACCTTACCGCATTGAGAACATCCGCATCGGTTATCCCCTTTTCACACCTGAGGTAACATTCACCCGCCATAGCATGCCACAGCTTCTTGTTAATTTTTTCCGTACGGCTAAGGATTATACCACCTTTTTCCATAATTTGCAACTGTTCTTCTTCACTTGCATTTTTCATTATGTCGTGAACAAGACCTGCAAAATATGCTTTTTCCTCATCGGCACCGTACTTCTTCGCAAGCTCTTTTGCACTGTCGGCAACATTGAGGGAGTGTATATATCTTTTCTCGAGAAGTCTTTCTTTTAAAAGCTTTCGCCACGATGTGTATTTATCGCGATAAATCTCTTTTTCAGCAATATAAGCACTTACATTACTGTCAAGAAGCTCATCCGCATTCTCCCCCGCTTTGATTTTTCTCCGTACGTCAGTAGATGAACATTCAAAGGCTGAAATTTCAGAAACACAGATTTCATCCTCACGAAGACCGAGTACATTCTGAGCATAGGAAAGAAGTTCATCACGGTTGATTTCATCCTCTCTTGTAGCAACACAGAGAGTAACCTCCTTGAGAATATCCTTATATCTGTACCATTTATCAAAGCTGAGAAGCATATCCGAGCCTATGATGAGAAAAAGCTCATCCTCGGGGTATTCTTTTCTGAGTTCTTCAATCGTAAGAACTGTATAGCTTTTACCTTCACGCCTTATTTCAAGGTCGCTCACCTCGAATTCTTCACCTGAAAACGCACGTCTGCACATATCCATGCGACTATTATCATCAACGAGGTCGAAGCTATCCTTATGAGGAGGAGTACCCGCCGGAATAATAAGAATTTTATCAAGCCCTGCATCCTTAAGCATAGCTTCAGCAAGCCTTGTATGTCCTTTATGAGGCGGATTAAAGGTACCGCCGTATATTCCGATACGCATTACTTTCTGCCCTTTGACTTTGCTACGTTACCTGTAAAACGGAACTTCTTGCTATTTTCCTTCTTTTCGGCAAGAGCCTTTTCTCTTTTAATCTTTGCCGCTTTTTTGATGTTTTTTGCCTTCTGTGCAGCCTTTTCTTTAAGTTCGGGGCTTTCTCTGTAAAGAACAATTACACCACCTATAACCTGAATAACCTCTGCACCCGTTGCCTTTGCAAGCTCGTCTGCAGTTTCTCTCGGGGTTATGGGTGAGGATTCAAGAAGAACCTTTACCTTGATAAGCTCTCTTGCTCTGAGAGCATCATCTGTCTGCTTTATAAGTGCATCAGACATACCACCCTTACCAACCTGAAAAAGGGGTTCAAGGTGATTCGCCTGAGCTCTCCATTGTGCTCTTTCTTTACCTGTCATTTAAAAATCTCCTGATACTATATTATTTTGAAAGTAGTTTTTCTAATTTTTTAAGAGCGTTACCTCTGTGGCTTACTGCATCCTTTTCTGCTGCGGAAAGCTCAGCAAAGCTTTTATCTCCCACCATAAATAGCGGATCGTAACCAAAGCCGTTATTGCCTCTGTATCCGTAGCCGATTTTACCCTCGCATGCACCCTCGGCGGTTATTTCACTGCCATCGGGAAATGAGACACATATTGCACACATAAAGCGGGCAGTTCTGTTTTCATCGGCTACATCCTTAAGATTAAAGAGAAGCTTTTCATTGTTACCCTTGTCGTCACCGTGTTTGCCGCTGTATCTTGCTGAGAAAACCCCCGGCTCACCGTTCAGTGCATCAACACAAAGTCCGCTGTCATCGGCTATACAAGGAATACCACTTTCCTTACAGCCGCTTTCTGCCTTTATTCTTGCGTTTTCAAGGAAGGTAGTGCCGTTTTCTTCGGCCTCTGTAAGTGTGAAGCCTAAGTCCGTATCCGTAACAACCTCATAGCCCATAGGCTCAAGAATTCTTGCCATTTCACTAAGCTTATGCTTATTGTGTGTTGCAATAAGAATTTTCATTCCTTATTCCTCCTCAACAGTTGAGGTATCTTCAAAGAGAGCCTTTGCAAAAACTGCCGGCTTGAAGGGCTGAAGGTCATCAATCTGCTCACCTACACCGATAAACTTAACGGGAAGCTTAAGTTCGTTCTTGATTGCAAGAACAACACCGCCTCTTGCAGTACCGTCAAGCTTGGTAAGTGCAATGCCCGTAAGCTCGGCAACATTCATAAATTCCTTTGCCTGGCTTACTGCATTCTGTCCGGTTGTAGCATCAAGTACAAGAAGAATTTCACGGTCAGCATAGGGAAGCTGCTTTTCTACAACACGGTAGATTTTTGCAAGCTCATCCATAAGGTTTTTCTTATTGTGAAGTCTGCCTGCAGTATCGCAGATAATGATATCGCAGTCTCTTGCGATACCTGCACTGATTGTATCGTAAACAACTGCAGCGGGGTCTGCGCCCTCCTTATGCTTAACAATGTCAACACCAGCTCTGTCTGCCCATACCTCAAGCTGTTCAATAGCAGCAGCTCTGAAGGTATCTGCCGCACCAAGGATAACCTTTTTACCCTCTTTTTTATACATGGCAGCAAGCTTACCGATTGTTGTTGTTTTGCCAACACCGTTAACACCGATTACGAGGATGATTGAGGGGATTGTGATAAGACCCATATCTTCGCCGCCGTCAATCATATCGGCAACAATATCAGCAATTATCATTTTTGCGTGCTTTGGGTTGCGTACTTCATTGCGGTTAACTCTCTTTCTGAGCTCCTCAACAATATCAACCGCAGTTTTCATACCAACGTCACCCATAATGAGTGCTTCTTCAAGGTCTTCGTATAAATCGTCAGTTATTTCTTCATAGGCTCCGAGTACGTCTTCAATTCTGCCCGTCATACCTTCACGGGTCTTCTTGAGTCCGAAGCCGAATTTTTTAAATATACCCATTATAATAACTCCTTATTGTGTAATACCCAATTTTTTCGCAAGCTCTGCGGTCTTGAGCTCAAGAAGCTTTGATACGCCCTGCTCCTGCATAGTGATACCGTAAAGCATATCCGCCTCTTCCATAGTACCGCGTCTGTGTGTGATGAGAATAAACTGTGTGTTATCTGTCATTCTGCGTACATACTGAGCATATCTCTGTACGTTAACGTCGTCAAGAGCTGCCTCAACCTCGTCAAAGATGCAGAAAGGTGCGGGATTTACCTTCATAATTGCGAAAAGGAGCGCAATTGCAGAAAGTCCCTTTTCACCGCCTGAAAGTGAATCAAGACGCTTGACATTCTTTCCGGGTGGCTGAAGCTTGATGTCGATATTGCTTTCAAGCACGTCTGCAGGATTCTCAAGAATAAGCTCTGCCTTACCACCGCCGAAAAGCTCACGGAAGGTTTCGTTGAAGTTGTCATTGATTCTGACAAACTGCTCACGGAACTGATGGCTCATCTTATAGGTAAGCTCCTCAATAAGACGGATAAGCTCCTTCTTGCTCTTTTCAACGTCGGAAACCTGAGCAGACATAAACTCATATCGTTCACTTACTTCTTTATACTCTTCAATAGCACCCACATTCACGCTACCCAGAGCTCTGATAGAGTTCTTGATTTCATGAAGTCTTCTCTGTGCTCCCTTGGGATCCTCGGGCTTTTCGCCTATTGCTTCAGCCTCACGCTTTGTCAGCTGATATTCCTCATAAAGCTTGTTGACTGTGTCATCATACTCTCTGAGCATCGTTTCCTTACGCTCTTCAAGTCTTGCAAGCTCACCGCTTATTTTTTCTCTTTCGGAGGTCTTGCTTCTTTCCTCGTTACGAAGAATCTGCGATTTTTCTTCAGCGGATGTTCTCCGATTCTGAAGAGAAACGATATCGTTCTTTGCCTTCTTTATCTGCTCAACATACGATTCGGAAAGAGCTGAAAGTGAAAGAATTTCCTTTTCGATTTCAGCATTTCTCTGCTTTATAAGCTCGATTTCCTTATCAAGCTCTCTATCCTTATCCTCCTGACTTACAAGACGTGCCTTGAGGAGTCCGAGTGCCTGATTTCTCGCATTAAGATCTCTGTCGGCACCGTGAATATCAAGATTAAGGGCTGATATTTCGTCGGAAAGCTCTTTTCTTCTGCTTGAAAGCTCGGATTTTCTTGAATCAAGCATAACGAGCTTATTTTCATTATCCTGAATAGCCTTTGTAAGCTCATCCATATTTTCTTTATGAAGCTCACATTCGGCCTCAATTGTGTAAACTCTTTCGTCTGCACTGCTCTTTTCCGAAATAAGATTATCAAGTGCATCCCTTGCATCCTTATACTGCTGAAGAGTAAGGTTGTATTCACCCTGCAGACGGATTTTCTCTTCCTGAGATGATACAAGCTTTTCCTTTTCGGCAGCAAGCACACCTTCAAGAGCATCGATTTCACTGATAAGCTCCTCATAAGCCTTCCGACTTACTGAAAGCTTTGCATTGAGCTCTTTTTCTTTTTCCTTAAGCTGCTCGATTTCAGTACCTCTTGAAAGGATACCCGTACTCTGTGCAAGTGAACCGCCCGTCATTGAGCCGCCTGTATTTATAACCTGACCGTCAAGAGTGACGATTTTGAATCTGTAGGAATACTTCTTTGCAATAGCTATTGCACTTGTAAGGTCCTCAGCAACAACCACCTTACCGAGAAGAGAAGATATAATCTCCTCATACTTACTGTCAGTACGAAGAAGATTTGCGGCTATATCAACATAACCGTAGCATTCATCAAGGTCTTTTTCCTCAAGACTCTTGCCCTTGACTGCTGAAATCGGCTGGAAAGTAGCTCGGCCTGCGTTGGTAGCCTTAAGATGATTGATAGCATTCTTCGCATCGTTTTCAGTATCGGTAACTATGTTCTGAATTGCATTGCCGAGGGCAGTTTCGATTGCAACTGCATATTCGGAATCAACCGAAATAAGCTGAGAAACTGTGCCGTGGATGCCTTTAAGCGCACCCTTCTGACTCTCCTTGATGATTTTCTTTACGGCTCCGGAGTAGCCCTCCATATTCTTTTCAAGCTCATCCAGCATTTTAACCTTAGAGGATGTACGCTGAGCTTCAAAGACAGTATTGTCAAGCTCTTTTTTGCTGATATCAGCCTTTTCATTTTTCGAGTTCAGGCGTAATGTATATCCGTTGACGGAATTACCTATTGAAACTATAACCGCATCCGCATCGGCAATGGTCTTTTCCTTTTCGGAAACCTCTTTGCCGAGAAGCTCCACTGCTTCTCTTTTACCGAAAATCAGCTGATCTATTATCTCAACTCTGGATTTCACCTCACTAATTGAAGACATAGCGGTTGAATAAGCAACTCTGCAATCTGAAAGCTCCTTTGTGAGCTCGGTAATACCTCTTGAAAGTTCAGCACTTTCACTGTCGAGATTGCCGCCTTCTGACTGCATTTTGCTCAGTTCACTCTGAGCCTTTGCCATAAGATCACTTTTTTCACTGCGGATTTCTCTGATCTGATTGATAAGCTTTTCCTCAGTAGCAATCTCTTTCATAAGCTGCTGCTGGCTGTTTTCGGAATCGTCCCTGTCCTTTCCGATTCTTTCTATCGTTTCATTGTTATGCTCAATAGAATTTCTGAGAACCGCCTGCTCTCCCGCAGCGTTTGCTGACTTTTCCTCAATAAGAGAAATGGTATTTCTTATTTCATCAATTTCTATGTTGATATTCTGTGTATCAGTAATACACTTTTCGATTGCTTCTTCGATTTCTGAAAGCTCCTGCTCGGTCTTTTCATAGTGACCCGCAGCAATAGCAATACTATCCTGCTGCTTACTGAGACTCTCACGAAGCTTATCAATATTATAAAGCCATAGACCTATTTCAATCTCTTTTTTCTCAGCGGCAAGCACAAGAAACTTCTGTGCCTTTTCACTCTGTGTTTTAAGAGGTCCGATTCTGCCCTCAAGCTCAGTAAGAATATCTCTTAAACGGACAAGATTTTCCTCAGCCTGAGAAAGCTTCTTGAGAGAGTCGTTTCTTCTGTATCTGTATGATGATATTCCTGCTGCTTCTTCAAGCATTTCACGGCATTCTCTGCCTTTACCGCTTACCATATCGGCAATCTTACCCTGGCTGACCATTGAATAACCGTCTCTGCCGAGACCTGTATCCATAAACAGCTCGTGTACATCCTTAAGACGTACGTTAACACCGTTGATTTTATATTCACTTTCGCCTGAGCGATAGTATCTTCTTGTAACTGATACCTCGTCTCCGTCGTACCCCTTGAGATTACCATCGCTGTTATCAAGGCGCAGTGTAACCTGAGCAAAGCCGTGTGCTTTTCTTATTTTGGTACCGTCAAAAATAACGTCCTCCATTTTTGAGCCACGCAGTGACTTTGATGACTGCTCGCCAAGCACCCAGCGTACCGCATCGGAAATGTTACTTTTTCCGCTTCCGTTAGGACCTACAACCGCAGTTATTCCCTTGCCGAAATTAAGAGTAGTCTTTTCGGGAAAGGATTTGAAGCCCTGCATTTCAAGTGCCTTTAATGTCATTTTTCAATTCCTCGCACTGTTATTTTATACTTTGGATAACTGTTATCCTGAACTATTCTGACCTTATAGCCTTTATTTTCAAGTTCTTTTATGTTTGATTTTTTCTGTCCCGTAAGCATCGATACATATCTGCTGCCAACGGTAATTTCTATATTCTGAGCCGAAATAGCTTCAAGCTCCTTTTCTGTGATTTTAAGATAAATACGGCTTTCACAAAGCTCACGGAATGCGGGATGATATACACCTGCCACATAGCCCTCTTCAACGTTACCGCCTGAGTGTAGCCCCATACGGATGACCTTAATTGATTTTTCGTTGAACATCATAAGAAGTTCTGAGCATAAATCAACCGCTTCTTCAAGAGTTTGAGGAGTGTATTCCCCTTTTCGGTAAAGTCTCTCAAGCTCTGTGCCTTCAAGCACAACTGTCGGATAAATACGTACTGTATCAGGCTCAAGAGTGATAAGCTTTTTTGCGGTTTCTATGCTTTTTTCCCTTGTATCTCCGTAAAGTCCGGTCATCATCTGTACGCCAAGCTCAAAGCCGAAGTCCTTTATAAGCTTAGCTGCTTTCGGTACACAGTCACTCAGATGACCTCTGTTATTAAGACGGAGTACATCATCATCCATACTCTGACAGCCAAGCTCTATAGAGGTTACACCGTATTTTTTCAATATAGCAAGTACGTCAGCATCAATACAGTCAGGTCTCGTGGAGATTCTTATTCCCCTGAACATACCCTTGCTGACATATTCACCTGCTTTTTTAAGAAGTTCAAGCATATATCCTCGGTCGATTGCAGTAAAACTTCCGCCGAAAAATGCAATTTCACCGTCGTTACATTCGGAGGTTGCAAGTGCAGTTTCTACTGCCTTTTCAACATCTGCCGCTGTAGGAGGTGTGATTTTTCCCGAAATAGTTTTCTGATTGCAGAAACTGCATCGGTGAGGACAACCCAAATCCGATACAAATAAGGCAACGTTTATATGCTTCAACTTTTTATACCCATAAGCTCAAGAGCTTCCTTAGCCGCCTGCTGCTCGGCAAGCTTCTTGCTTCTGCCTACTCCGCAGCCGACAACGTTGCGATTTAATCTTACCTCAACCTCAAAGCGTTTATCGTGGTCGGGACCGCTTTCACCTACAAGAACATAT
>JAZUAZ010000196.1:0-5367 GCA_045638245.1 Acutalibacteraceae bacterium
TATTCCTGTTATCCGTATTTCCGGTGACGGCGAACAGCTTGTAGATGAAAACGGCAACAAGGTTTTCCATTATAAGGACTTCGCTTCTCTTCTTGACAGCGGTGATGAAGAGGATGAAGAGGCCGAAGGAGATAACGCTATACTTGAAGCAACAGCTAACATCCTTATGCCCTTCCTTATCGACGGTCTTCTCAACAACAATTGGGATCCCTATTACAAAAATCTCCAGACTGAAATCGGTGAGCTTTTTGAAAATTCCTTGCTCGACAAGGACGGTAACCCCCAGTACGGTACAGGTCTCCGTCCCTCAAGAATTGAGCAGATGAATAACAAGAGACATAATGACCAGGCCTGGTACAGCAACGGACGCAAATATTACATTCAGGACAGATACTGGTATCACTATGACTGGCGTCTTGATCCCCTTGAAACAGCAGCAGAGTTCAAGGTGTTTGTTGATGATGTACTTGCATCCACCGGTTGCAGTGAGGTAGGTATTATCGCCACCTGCCTTGGTACAAACGTTATCACGGCTTATCTTGCTGCTTATCCTGAGCACGCCGCTGCTCACGTAAGAGGCGTTGCCTTTGACGGCAGTGTTGTTGGCGGTGCAGAAATGCTCAGCGAAGCAATCAGCGGTAAATTCAATATTGATGCAGCTGCTATCAACAGAACTCTCATCGACTGCGGTGCAATCGGTATGTTTGACATCGACAGCTTTATCAACACAACTCTCGAAATGCTCGACAGAACAGGTGTCCTTGATACCGTTCTCGGTGTGACAAAGGAATGGATATATTATAAATTAGTTGAAGGTGTAACCTCAGCTCTTGCTCTTTCCACCTTCTATACATGGCCTAACTACTGGGCTTGTGTATCACCCGAGGATTATGACACAGCTATGCACTACGTATTCGGTGATGAAAACAGCGAAAAGAGAAAGGAATACGCAGGTCTTATTGCAAAGCTTGACAACTACAATACTCTTGTACGTCAGAGAGTTCCCGAAATCCTTACTCAGGCTAAAGAAAGCGGTATAAATATCGGTATTATTTCAAAATACGGCTTCCAGACTCTTCCCATCTGCGAGACCAACTATCTTGTTTCCGATCAGTTTGCATCTGTAGGACGCTCTTCCTTCGGTGCAACAACAGGTACAATTTACGAGGATCTTTCCGATGAATATATCGCAGAAAGAACAGAAGCAGGCTTCGGGAAGTACATTTCACCCGATAAGCAGATTGACGCTTCAACCTGTCTCTTCCCCGATAGCACCTGGTTCATCAAGGGTTCAAGCCACTCCAACTGGTCTGACTGGGAGGTAAGACAGCTCTATGAAATCGCTTCCTCGAAAGAACAGCTGACAATTGATAATTCCTGCTGGCCTTCACAGTTCGTTGTATTCAACTATATTGATATCAACGACCCCAAGAGAGGCAGTATTGAAGCCATGACAACCGAAAACTGCGACACCGAAAACTGGGAAGCAGAAGAAAAGCTCGAGAACCCCACAAGCCAGTTGGGTAAGATTTTCATAGCAGTGTCATCACTTCTTACATGGCTTATGGATCTTTTCAGAAAGATTCTTAAGTTCTGATAAAAGTTAAAAAGAACGCAGAAAAATCTGCGTTCTTTATTTTTTCAAAACACTTGCTGAATACACCGAAAAAAACCTTGCAAAATATTATTGCAACCAATGATTTTTCTTTTTTTGCAACAAAGCAAAAAAAATAAGTTCTCGTAATAATTAGGAAACAAATTAGGTGTATAATATATTGATTCATATCTCATAAGGAGTGTTGTATGTGGAAAATCTTGAACCTGTAAACGACAGTGTTGAGTCTGTCGGCAGCGAGGCTGTCTCTGCTGAAGACACAGCCGCAGTACAAGCGATTCCTCTTTCAGATATATCCGTATCAAACCGACAGATGCTTATTGAATTTTTCAGGAAGAGTAAACAACGCAAAATCATTTCAGTTATCCTTGCGGTTACTATTGCTTTCACTGCTATATTCGGTGTTTTCAACATCGTTACAAGAGGAGAAAAAATAAACAGTAAGAAGGTAGCCGAAAGCTATAATAACAACAGATCCGATTCTTCTGTTATATACAGAAATGCAAGCAAGAAAGAGCTTTCGCTACAGATGGATGAGCTTGAGGCGCTATTTGTTCAGCTTCTTGAAAAGATAGACATTGAGACTATGCTTTACAGTGATGAGGGAGCGAGCTTTGCAGGTAAGCTTCTGGGCGAATATTCAGGTGTGAGCTTTACCGAAGCAAATTTCAGCTCACTTAAAAAGGATTACCCTGACGCTTATTCTCTTTTAATATCAATGCAGCAAAGCAGTGCCTCCTGGGAGCATATAGATATTATCCCCTTCGGAATAGAAACCGGCAACAAAGAGGCTTTCGTCAAAGCCTGCAGTGCCTTCGGCAGCTTTTTCGGTGACGAAATGATCTCTATGTTTCTCAAGGCTCCCACCGCCTATGACGATGCTCTTGTGCCTCTTCTTGAGTCCCTTCACACGGGCCCGATGCCATCAATTTTAGGATTTCTTTTCAAAGCAGGTCTGACCGCAGAAAAAAGAGTAGAATTTTTCATTGAAAAAGCTCTTTCTGTTATCGAGCCTCTGAAAAAAGCTCCCCTCACCTATATCTGCGGTGTATTACCGGACCTTCTTATAAACTACGAAAGAGCCTGTAATTTTATAAACAACAGTGACATCGGACTTTCTCTCCCCACCATAGAGCAGGTTGTGGATTATCTGTGGGGACTTCTCGATGTTAAATATGTACCTCTTGACACAGACTATATAACAGGACTCGGTAAAGCCAAGGTTACAAAAAGCGGTCACAGCAGTGGTAAAAGAGTTGAAATTACCGGAGACAGAGACGATATATTCATTTATTTATGCTACTATATCTCAGATCACCTTACCTATGCAGACAACTTCCCCGCCTTTGAGGAGCTCATAACCACCACTATGAAAAAAATCGACCGTAACGGTAAGGCGGGCAAGCTTCTTTACAGCGAGCTTACAAATAAAATCATAGGTGTATTCGTAAACATTTTCGCTATGAATGAGCCTAAAACAACAAATGCAGATGTTAATATCCTTGTCAATGAGCACAACTCCCGGAACACGGATTTCTCCGAAGTTTTCAAGGGCTTTATGAACCGTGAAAGTGTGGCCAGACTTATTGATACAATAGATTCTGTTTTTGTTTCATTCTTTGCCGAAAATAATCTCGAAAAGATGATTTACTGCGACAACTTCGCAACCTTCTTCTGCAAATTCTTTTCCGAATTCTGCTCAATAGAGTTAAAGGATATCCCCTTTGATGCTATGAAATATGACTTCCCTGATGCCTATAAATACGTCAAGGCTCTTCAGCACGATGATAAAACCTGGAAGGATATAGGAATTATCCCCTTCGGTATTACTCCCGGTGATAAGGAAGCCTTCCTTCAGGCCTGCGGTGCCGGAGCAGAATATTTCGGCGATATGCTCTCTCTTGATATGGTAATTTCCCCCACGACCTACGATGAAGCCTTCGTAACCTTAATCGAAGCCTTTCACGTTACAACTGCCCCCGATGTGAAAAACTTTATTTTCAAGCACGGCGCAGACAGCACAAAAATTATCGAGGTTATACTCGATATGCTCGTAAAAATTATTGAGCCTTTGAAAAAAGCACCTGTATCATATATCTGCTCCATACTTCCCGATCTTATTTACAGCTACGGTATTGCCTCAGACTGTTATGCAGCAAACCCGGATATGGCACTTACCGGATTTGACCTTTTACCGCTGAACGAGTTTCTCAACAAGGTTGTTTCGGGTACGGGAATAGAATTGGAGGAATATGATTTCAGCAGTATTGTAAAATTGTCCTCAGCTTCGGTTGAAGAAAGCGGTGACCGTACAGGAAAACGAATGAGACTCGACGGCGACAGAGAAGCTGTTTTCACTTCCCTTGTAGAATATGTCAGAAGCATTCTTAATCACCCGGGAAATATCGATACCTTAAGCTCTCTGGTCGGCAAAATTTTCAGCATCAATCCTGCCGTTATCAGCAGCTTCCTTTTAACCTTCAGATTTATACTCGGCTGATATAATAAAGCTGACGGATACCCCCTAAGGAATCCGTCAGCTTTTTATTTTGTGTAGGTTATCATCAGAGTGCCGTCATCAACACTGATACGTGCTTTTTTTCCGATAAACTCGTTACTGAGCCCTTTAGTGAGATGGCTGAACATCGTCATCTTGTCCGTTTCATACTTAAGATTTTCAATAGTTACTCCCCTGCTTTCATCACTGAGAGAGAAAACCGAAACATACCCGCTCATATTTTCCTCAAAGGTTATTTCACTATCCTTAAAGGCAACGAGTACATTTTTACCGTGGTGTATCTCTCCTCTTGCGCCCTTTGAAGCTATGTACTTGAGAAGCTGGATATTGCCTATGGAATGATCAATTCTTTCACCGCCAAGGGCACCGAAGAGTACGAAATACTTGTATCCTTTTTTCAGACCTTCTTCAACTGCAACCGCCATATCGGTGTCGTCCTTTTCACAGGGAAGTACCATTCTGTTTTCACAGTCGGGTATTCTGCCGAGGGAATCAAAGTCCCCCACAACCATATCCGCTTCTCTGCCAAGCATATTGCGATATTCGTATCCGCCGTCGGCGCATATTATATAATCATCGTCAGATGCGACGGTACCGTCACTTATGACGTCGCCTGCACCTATAATATAGCAAATTCCCATTGTTTTCACCTCTTTTTCAGTATAGCACATCGGTTTATTTTATTCAATAACCAAAAAGTACTTTACAAAAAGACTTTTTTCCCTTAAAATATATGTCAGTACATTTTTAAGGAGCGCATAATGAACATTCAGATTTACGGTACTGCTAAATGCTTTGATACCAAGAAGGCACAGAGGTACTTCAAGGAAAGAACCATAAAATTTCAGTTTGTTGACCTTGCAAAATTCGGTATGAGCAAGGGTGAATACAAATCTATAAAAACTGCTCTTAAATGCTCACTCGAGGACCTTGTCAACGAAAAGAGCAAGAAGTATGAGCAATCATTCATAAAATATCTTGCATCAGAGGAAGCTATAGAGGAAAAGCTTCTTGAAAATCAGGAGCTTTTCAAAACTCCGATTGTAAGAAACGGTAAAAAAGCAACCCTCGGATACTGCCCCGAGGAATGGAAAAAATGGGAGGAGGAAAAATAATGACTCAGGAAAAAATCGACAGAATAAATGAGCTTGCAAGAAAGGCAAAAACCCCTGAGGGTCTCACCGAGGAGGAGCTTAAGGAAAGAGATATTCTCAGAAGAGAATACATTGACTCT
>JAZUAZ010000197.1:0-1526 GCA_045638245.1 Acutalibacteraceae bacterium
AAATCGAAGCTATGCTTGCCGCAGGCGCAGTACCTCTTTCACTCGGAAGCAGAATACTTCGTACGGAAACTGCGGCTATCACTGCCGTGGGTATGTGTATGCTTCACATTGAAATGAACGTAAAGGAGTAAGAAATGATAAGCTTACCCGAAAAATATAAGGAAAGAATGAAAACACTTCTCGGTGGGGATTTTGACAAGTACCTTACCGCACTTGAAGAAAAGCCGGTAAGAGCACTTAGAGTCAACACGGATAAGATTTCCGTGGAGGATTTTCTTAAGATATGTCCCTTTCCTACAGAAAAGATTCCCTATGTTGAAAACGGATTTTACTTCGATTTTGACGGTATAGGAAATCACCCCTTCCATCACGCGGGAATGTTTTATATTCAGGAGCCCGGCGCTATGGCTCCCGCAGAGTGTATCGATGTTGAACCCGATTGGAGAATACTCGATATGTGTGCCGCTCCCGGCGGCAAAAGCACCCAGCTTAAAAATAAGCTTGGTGAAAAGGGGCTTCTGGTATCAAATGAAATAATTCCGTCAAGATGTAAAATACTGACAGGCAACATCGAACGACTCGGTCTTCAGAACACGGTCACAACCTGTATGGATACGAAAAGGCTCGCAAGAAACTTTCCTCACACCTTCGACCTTATTATGGTTGATGCTCCCTGCTCAGGTGAAGGAATGTTCCGCAAGGAGGAAATTGCAGTTTCCGAGTGGAGTGAGGAAAACGTAAAGATGTGTGCAGTACGCTCGAGGGAAATACTCGAAAATGCCGTCGACTGTCTCAAGGGTGACGGATATATCATCTACGCCACCTGCACCTTCTCTCTTGATGAAAACGAAATGCTCATCGACTCATTCCTCAGCGACCATCCCGAGTTTGAGCTTCTTGAGGTTAATAAGAGAGTTATCGACAGCACCGTTGACGGAATCTTCTTTGAAGGCTGCAACACCGCCAACATAAGTCACTGCAGAAGGTTTTATCCTCACATAAGCAAGGGTGAAGGACAGTTTATGGCTCTTCTGCACTGCACATCGGGACATACAGAGACCTTCAGAAAAAAGTCCGAGGGTAAAAAAGAAAAGACTGACCCTGTTGTAACGGATTTTCTTAAAAATACTCTTGCCGACTATAACAAAGAAAGCCTTCGTACCTATAATTTTCACCCCGTGCTTTTCGGCGGTGACCTTGAAATAAAAGACGGTCTTGCTTTTTCCTGCGGTGTGACCATGGGAGAGGTTAAGAAAAATTATATTCAACCTCACCATCAGTTTTTTATGGCTATGGGTAACAGCTTTAAAAGAAAAATCAACCTTTCTCCCGACAGCGAGGAAATAAAAAAGTATCTTCGTGGTGAGGAATTCGACACCGACTGCGAAAACGGATGGGCGGTCGTAACCGTTGCGGGATGCACTCTCGGCGGCGTCAAGGTAGTATCAGGTAAGGCTAAAAATCATTACCCGAAGGGGTTAAGATTAAAAGGAGGATAATATTATGAACTTTGAACCTTTATTTCA
>JAZUAZ010000198.1:0-12014 GCA_045638245.1 Acutalibacteraceae bacterium
TTATGGGTATTTTGAAAACTGCACCTATAAGCTTAACTAATATTGTTGCTATGGCAAGAACACCCGCTCCGGTAAGAAGGGACTGCTTCTTTCTTTCTGCCATAATTTCATCTCCTTTTATTAAGTCAGGGAAGTCCCCTGCACTTATCCTATAAATTCGTTAAGCAGTGAGCCCTCGGGCACTCTGCTGCTGTCTGACTGAATAAATCTCAGTATTTTATCTTTGAGAAGCTGAGCCGCATTGTAGTATATACTATCAGAGGGTAACAAGTCAAGAAGTTTCAACGCTTCTTTTCTGAAAACACACACCTCATAAGGATGAATTGAGTCAATTTTCACGTCCGCTCTGTCGCTGTAAGGAAACAGATATCTGTCCTCCCCCATACGTACACCGTTCCAAAGATAAAAGGTCCTTTCCGCATCACTGTTTCTGTGGTGATAGTCTCTTATCAGGCGACGGATAAAACGCAAATCACGCTTAGACATAAGTATTCCATCTTTATCGGCAATTCTCGAAGAAACACTTATATAAAGCTTTATCATATTTTCATCGCTCAGAGGGTCAGTTATAAGCGGATTCAGAGCGTGAAGTCCCTCGAGGATGATAATTTCATCCGTCTGCACCTTTACTTCATTATATCCGTCTCTGCTCCCCTTTTTGAAGTTAAATCGGGGTATCATTCCCTCACCCTTATCAAGAAGGGAATGCATAGTGTGATTTATACAGGGAAGATCAAGTGCTTTTACTGTCTCGTAGTCAACCGTACCGTCCTCAAAGGTGTATCTCACCTCATTACCAAGATAGAAATCGTCAAGGGAAATAACCATAGCGCTTCTGCCTGCTTTTCTTATACCCTCGGCTATTAAATTGGCTGTTGTTGTCTTTCCGGACGAGCTGGGTCCTGCAAGCATAATGAGCACTCTGCCATCTCTGTCAACAATTTTATCACACAAGGCGTTTATAGTCTCTTTGAAGCTTTTTTCACATCTTTCAATAAACCTTTCGGGGTCAAGCTCCATTTTACGGTTTATTTCATCAAGATAAAATAGCATATAATCACCTGTATTTACGGTAAAACTCACCGATATATTCTTTGCGCCTTATGATTTCATCAAAGCCGCTTATGTATTCATACGGGTATTTATAGTTAAATATTCTTTCTATTTCCTTTGAATGAGGTGCTTTAAGCTTTATAACCGCTCCTGCGCCGACCGCAAGGACTGTATGACACTCTTCCATCATATAGACGTTGTAAAGGCATTCGTAGCCTTCCTTTGTCCATCCGACATTCTCAAGGTTGCCGAGACACTTACTCTGACGGTACATATAGTAAGGCACATACCCTGCATCAGTAAGCCTTTTCTGTGTAAGAGAAAGCATTTCAGAGGCAACAATTCCCGAGTTGGTTTTTCTTGATTCGGTAACAATATTGGATGAGCGCTTAAGTGCAAGAGTGTGTACCGTAATATTTTCGGGTGAAAGTTCTATAGCCTTGCTCAGAGTTTTTTCGTAGGAAGCAAGTGTATCCGTAGGAAGACCCGCTATAAGGTCTGTATTTATATTTGTGAAGCCGACATCCCTTGCATCCGAGAAACAGTCGACAGTCATCTGTGATGTATGATTTCTGCCGATTTCCCTGAGCACATCGTCATTGAAGGTCTGAGGATTTATGCTGATTCTCGTACATCCGCAGTTTTTCATAACCTCGAGCTTTTCTTTTGTTGTGCTGTCGGGTCTGCCTGCCTCAATTGTGTACTCTTTTACAGATGGTACGTCAAAATTGTCACATATTGCATCAGTAACTCTCTTTAACTGCTCTGCAGTAAGCACCGAAGGAGTACCACCACCGATATATATGCTCTCTAGCTTAAGTCTGAGCTCTTTTGCTATTCTGCCCGTAACCGCAAGCTCCTCGCAAAGCTTTTCAACATATTCGGGAATAAGCTTTTTGGCGCTTTCATTTGAATGGGAAATAAACGAGCAATAGCTGCATCTGGTGGGGCAAAAAGGTACTGAAACATAAAGTGAGTAAGAGTCGGGCTCAGATGCATTTATGACAGGAGCTTCCTTCCGTGCTACACTGACCGCAAGATCAGTTTTATCCTCACTTACCCTGAGCTCGTCTGTGAAATAACCTTTCGCCCAATCCTCACCGTGAAGAATGGAAAGATTACTCATAAGCTTTGCAGGTCTTACACCCGTAAGTATACCCCAGGGCGGAGTATATCCTGTTATTTCACCGAGAAGCTCAAACATCATCAGTGCCATTTTTCTTTCAAGATATGACTCCTCAGTATCATCGGCAAGCTTATCCGATAAATCGAATGCTTTTTTTGAAGAATATTCTTTTCCGAGAAGCTTTACAGAAACCGTTACGGTGCTGTTTTCAAGCTCTGTGAGACAGTAATCTTCATTCTCGGGAATTTCTTCGCTGACTGTTATCTTCTCAGGGAAAAATACTCTGAGAAGATTTTCCATTTCATAATGGAATCTGTGATTTTTATTTATAAGGTACATATTACAGTCCTCTTGTATACGGATTATTATCTCTTTCGAAGCTCAGAGTAGTTTCATCGCCGTGACCCGGACATACTCTGTAATCACCCTCAAGAGAGTAAAGCTTTTTTATTGATGAAAGTATATTTTCCACACTTCCGCCGGGAAAATCGGTTCTTCCCACGGAGGCTTGAAAAAGGGTATCCCCGGTGAAAAGGTAACCTGCTGTTTTATAGGTCACACTTCCGACAGTATGCCCGGGCGTATGGATTACTTTTATTTTTTCTTCACCGAGAGCGAGAATATCACCATCACTTACGGTTTTGTCGCACTCAAAAGAAGGACACTCAAAGCCCCATACCGAAGCAAGACTCTTTTTACTGTCACAAAGACAGTCCGCATCAGCCTCGTGAATAATAATTTCACCGCAGAATGCCTTCTGAAGTCTTTTTACACCCATTATGTGATCAAAATGACCGTGAGTCAGAAGAATATATTTCAGCTTTTCTATATTCATTGATTTAAGCAGAGCTTCAAAGCGGGTATTATAAATTCCCGCATCAATTACTGCCGCTTCACCGCTGACGGTATCCTTTATAACATAGCTGTTTGATGCTACCACAGGCGGCATAAAGGATTTAAATATAAGAGACATAGAAACCCTCCTTATTTTCAGAACACAAGGTGTTTATTTTGTCCAGATATCAGTATCCATAATAATTGTAACGGGGCCGTCATTTACAAGCTCAACCGCCATATCTGCACCAAATATTCCCGTTGCGACTTTTTTCACGCCTAAGGCTCTCAATTCCTCACAGAAGGCTTCGTAAAGCTCATTTGCTGTCTGTGCCGGTGCAGAACCGATAAACGAAGGACGTCTGCCCTTTGCAAGGTCAGCACAAAGGGTGAACTGTGAAACCACAAGCACCTCTCCGTCAACCTTATCGAGTGAGAGATTCATTTTATCGTTTTCGTCGGTAAAAATTCTGATTTCCGCTACCTTTTTCGCCAGCAGCTTCATCTCCGCTTCTGTGTCTCCGTCAACAACCCCCAGAAGAACAAGGAAGCCTTTACCGATTTCTCCCGTTACTGCACCGTCAACAGTGACCGATGCTCTTGTTACTCTTTGAATTACTGCTTTCATTTATCCGTTTTCCTTTTTAATAAATTATAAGCCTGAACGCTCTGTTGTAAGCACACCCTTGACCTTCTTCAGTTTTTCACATACGCTGTTCATATGCTCAGTACCGTTAACTGTAATCGTCATATAAATAGTAGAACGTCCGTCATTGGTATCCTTGGTGAAAATAGAATGGATCATAACGTGCATATTTGCTATAACCGCAGAAAGGTCTGCAAGCATACCCATACGGTCAATACAGGTTACAGCGAGTGTTACACGGTAAGAATTCTGTGTCTTGGTGTCCCAGTAAGCTTTTATCCATCTTTCCGGCTCGGCACACTTTGACATATCCTTCGGTACGTTGGTACATTTCTTCGTATGAATAGAAACACCGTGGCCTCTTGTGATAAAGCCTATAACCTCATCACCGGGAAGCGGATCGCAACAGCGCGAGAACTTGACAAGACAATTGTCAATACCCTCAATAATGATGCCTTCTGCGCTTCGTACTGTCTTCTTAGGAGGCTGAGTAACAGTCTGTGGCGGCTCCTGCGGCTGAAGCTCCTTCATAAGCTTTGCGTATTCCTCTTTCATTCGGGGAATAATATTCTGCAGGTTTACACCGCCGTAGCCTATTGCCGCATAGAAATCATCAACTGTATTGCAGTGATATTTCTCTATGAATTTTGATAAGAAATCGGGAAGCTGCTTTTCAGAAAGTCCTATATTATTACGCTTGAATTCTCTGTCAATTTCAGCCTTACCTTCGATAATATTTTCCTCTCTCTTCTCTTTCTTAAACCAGTTTTTGATTTTTGTTCTTGCAGAGGAGGTACGGGCAATTTTAAGCCAGTCACGGCTCGGTCCCTTGCCCTGAGAGGATGTAGTGAGAATTTCGATAATCTCACCGTTGTTTACCTTATGGTCGAGGGTTGTGATTCTGCCGTCAACCTTGGCACCTATCATTTTATTGCCTACGCCAGAATGTATAGCATAAGCAAAGTCGATAATACACGAGCCCATAGGAAGGCTGACGACGTCTCCCTTAGGTGTAAATGCAAATACCTCTTCAGGTATGAAGTCTGTCTTTATGGTCTTGACAATATCCTCAACATCATCGCTTTCCTTCTGATTTTCAAGAAGCTGTCTTATCCATGAAAGTCTTTCTTCAAACTTCGCCTTACCGTTCATTCCCAGCTTGTATTTCCAGTGGGCGGCAATACCGTACTCAGCGGTATGGTGCATTTCCCATGTACGTATCTGCACCTCAAAGGGTACACCTGCACGACCGATTACGGTTGTATGAAGAGACTGATACATATTCGGCTTCGGGGTTGAGATATAGTCCTTGAAGCGTCCGGGAAGAGGGTTATACATATCATGAATAACGCCCAGACAGCTATAGCACTCGTAAACAGAGTCAACTATAAGACGTACGGCATAAATGTCGTAAATCTCATCGAAGCTCTTGCCCTTCATAAAGGTCTTTCTGTAAATACCGTGTACAGACTTGATTCTTCCGTCTATATGAACGTTAGGAACCTCCTGTCTGACTCTTTCAATTATTTCACTCTTTATTGTATCAAGGAAGGTCTGTCTCGACTCAATCTGCGTTTCGAGATTGTTCGCAATTTCCTGATAAGCTACAGGGTCAAGGAAGCTGATTGCAAGGTCCTCAAGCTCCTCCTTAAAGGCACGGATACCGAGACGGTGTGCAATAGGTGCGTATATTTCAAGAGTTTCTCTAGCCTTGTATCTGCGCTTTTCCTCGGGCATAAACTGCAGAGTGCGCATATTATGAACACGGTCGGCGAGCTTTATGATAATAACTCTTATATCCTCACTCATAGCAAGGAACATCTTTCTTACGTTTTCGCTCTGCTCCTCCTCTTTACTTGCAGAAAGAGGAATCTGACCGAGCTTTGTAACACCCTCAACAAGATGCTCAACATCCTTACCGAAGGCTTCTCGTACATCCTCGTCAGTCATAGCTGTATCCTCAACAACATCGTGAAGAAGTGCAGCACAAAGAGAGTCGACATCCATACCCATATCGCAGAGAATTCTTGCAACTGCTACAGGGTGGATTATATATGGCTCTCCCGAACGGCGTCTCTGGTCCTTATGAGCTTCAAAAGCAATATCATAAGCCTTCTGTATCTTTTCAATTTCCTTCTCAGAAAAACTCTGCTTCAGTTTTTCTATGAGACTTTCAAAACCTGTATTATATTCTGTCAAGCCGACCTCTCCTTTCACTATATTTCATCACGTATACTTCTCAGCCCTTTGAGAAGCTCCGATGAGTCAAGATTAACCTTTTTGCCCGTATCGGCTAAAAGTATTTTATCGTCGGTTATTTTAAGTATACCCAGCTCGCACAGTGCATCAATACACACAAGCACCTTGCAGGCATTGCTTCCGTCATCACCGAGACGGTAACAGAGAACATCTGTACTGTATTGCCAGCCGCCGTTTTCTTTTATAAATCTGTAAACATTTGCAAAGAAATCCCTCTGAGGCAAAGCAAACTGTGCCTGCCTTTCTGTAATACGGTCTCCACGCTTGATTTTTTCGTAAAGTCTGACACTTTTCAGGTACTTTTCATCATCTGTACCGCTCATACGGATTTCCTTAACAAAAATGCTGACCTTTACCTGACCCATATATTCGTTTCTTTCAAGCTTAACCGCAAGGTCAACCACGTCACCCGTACGGTACGGGAATTCATCTGCTGTTGTTGAAAAAAGCAGCGCAGTATGGGTACATTCACCCTTTCTCAGGGTAAGTCTCAGGTGTTTTCCTCCACCGATAGACTGAACCGAAGTTAATGTCATACCGTAAAGACCGAATACCGGCTGAGGATTGCCCGCTCCGAAGGGCTCAAGTGAGGATATAATCTCAAGAAGATCAGCCGAGATAAACTCCGGGCGTAATCTGAGATCTATTTCAAGTATCGGAAAAGGCATATCCACCGTTCTTGCGTACTGCTCAATAGCAATACGGAATTTATCAAGGTTTTCACTTTTCAGACTGAAGCCCGCCGCAAGTACGTGACCTCCGTAATGGGTAAGAAGCTCAGCGGCTGAGGATATTGCATCGTAAAGAGAGAAGCCGTCTATACTTCTCGCTGAGCCCTTTGCATTCTCACCGTCATCGGATATGACAAGGCAGGGCTTACCGTACTTCTGTGTAAGCCTTGCGGCAACTATGCCGATAACACCGGGATGCCAATCCCTTCCGCAGAAAATAAGCACTCTGTTATTGAGAAGAAGCGGATTTTCACTAACCTGAGAGAGAGCCTGAGTGTATATTTCTTTTTCAAGTGCCTGACGTTCAACATTGGCACTGTTTACAATCCCCGATATTTCAGCAGACTCGTCACAGTCATCACTCATAAGAAGCTTAAGTGCAACATCGGCGTGAGCTGTTCTGCCTATCGCATTTATTCTCGGAACAAGGGAAAAGGCAACTGTGCCTGCGCTGAGGCTCTTATCATCAACACCTGCAACGTGTCTGAGTCCCGACACACCTATATTGTTATCACTGTTGATGAGTTTTAAGCCTTCCTTGACAAGAGTACGGTTTTCGCCCGTAAGACTCACCACGTCTCCTATTGTACCTATCGCAACAAGGTCGGCATACATCGACAGTACCTCTTCACTGTCGCCGCAGAGAGCACAGCAAAGCTTGAAAGCAACACCTACACCTGCCCAGTTTCTGAATTCAGACAGGCAATCACTTCTATGGGGATCAACAACTGCCTCGGCTCTCGGAAGTCTGTCTGAAACCTTATGGTGGTCTGTAACAACAAGCTCCATGCCAAGCTCGTAAATAAGCTCGGCTTCTTCAAAGGCAGATACACCGTTATCAACAGTTACTATAAGATCCACACCCTGAGCCTTGAGCTTTTCAACTGCTCCTTTGTTGAGTCCGTAGCCTTCCGTCGCTCTGTCAGGGATATAGCTTATCACCCTCGCTCCCTGAGTCTGTAAAAAAGAAGTAAGAAGTGCGGTAGCGGTAACACCGTCTGCATCATAGTCTCCGTAAACGGCAATAAGCTCTCCTTCATCAATAGCTCTGCTTATTCTGTCACAGGCCTTATCCATATCGATTATATCGAAGGGATCGCAGAGTACGGGTGTTTCGGAAAAAAATTCTTCTATTTCGTATTCGTCAACCACACCTCTTGAAACAAGCAAAAGTGCGGCAAAGGGGTCTATTCCGTATTCGTCAGCTATATCGGATGCAAGCTCTTTATCAACTTCCTTGAGAAGCCACTTTTTTCTGCTCATAGATAAACCCCTTTCTTTGTGTTAATTAGTATATTATAACATTATATATCCTGTTTTTCAATCGTATTATTACAATGTTTTTTTATTAAAGCAATAAAATACATACCGTATTTCTTATACTTGGCAGAAGACACACCATCGACCGCCATAAAGTCCTTTTCGTTCATCGGCTTACGTGTAGCCAGCTCCTTCAATGTAAGATCAGTAAAAATTATAAAATCAGGTATGCTGCTCTTTTTCGCAAGCTCTTTTCTTAGCACCTTAAGAGCCATAAACAGTCTTATATCAGGTTTATCGGCAGAGGGCTTTACTGCAGGTCTTACAACCTGCCTTCTTATTCTCTTACCCGAATAAAGTATTTCCTTGCTTTTCTCTTTAAGATGTAGTCTGCCTTCACTGTCAGAACCTATGTAGCCGTGCTCTGTAAAATACTCTATATGAAGTTTAATCTGATTTTTGTCACTGTCCTTCATAATTCCGAAGGTGCTTATACTTTCAAGATTCCTGAGGAGGATATATTCCGTTTCCTCTCCCTTGAGTATATCTGCAACCGTATCTGCAGTTTCTTTCTCTTTCACACGCTTTACGCAGGAAAATATCTTCTGAGCTTCAACGGTAACATCTGTACTCATTGATACACCGAGACAACCCGAACAATTTTCACACCTTCCAGTTGCCATTTCACCAAAGTACTGAAGAATATAGTGTCTGAGGCAGTATTTCCCCGAGGCATATTCTATCATCCTGTCAAGCTTATAAAGTCTCAACTGCCGTATCTGCTTTTTCTGCTCATCTGTAAGATCGTAATTTTCCTCAGGGTTATCTATAAAGTACCTTTGTATGGCAACGTCTCTTCCGCCGTAAAGTAAAATACAGTCAGCCGCGGAGCCGTCGCGTCCCGCTCTGCCCGCCTCCTGATAATAGCTTTCTATATCACCCGGCATATTGTAATGTATTACAAAAGAAACATTTGATTTGTCAATACCCATACCGAAGGAATTGGTAGCTATCACTATTTCTTTTTCATCATTTATGAAAAGCTCCTGATTTATGCGTCTTTCTTCTTTATCAAGGCCCGCATGGTACTTTGTAACACTGTATTTTTCATCCTTGAGCATTTCGTAAAGCTCCTCAACCTTCTTTCTTGAGGAACAGTAGACAATTCCGCTCCTGCCTGAAAAAAGATCAAGATACCTCTTAAGAGCCGTATCCTTATCAGGAGGCTTCACGACCTCAAAATAAAGATTTTTTCTGTCAAAGCCTGTAACAACACTCGCCGGATTGTCAAGCCCTACAAGAGAGACTATATCCTCTCTTACCTTACGTGTAGCAGTAGCAGTAAATGCCGAAACAACAGGCCTCGGGCTGAGCATTGAAATGAAATCCTTTATAAAAAGATATGCAGGTCTGAAATCGTGTCCCCATTGAGAAACACAGTGAGCTTCGTCAACGCACACCATTGAGATTTTTATTTTGCTGCAAAACTCAATAAAGTTTTCTCCCGAAAGCCTCTCGGGTGCAACATAAATTATTTTATACTCGCCTCTGAGAGCTCTCATCATTATGATCTTGCGCTCCTGAGCGGTAAGCGAGGTGTTTATGCAGGTGCTGCTTATACCGCACTGATTAAGAGCGGTTACCTGATCCTTCATAAGAGAAATCAACGGAGAGATAACAAGTGTTACTCCTTCCATCATCATCGCAGGCACCTGAAAGCATACGGATTTTCCCGCTCCCGTAGGCATAATTCCAAGAGCATCTCTGCCCGTCAAGGCAGCATCAACAAGCTCCTGCTGACCTTCTCTGAAGGCACTGAAGCCGAAATATTTTCTCAAGACACCGTATTTATCCACTTCAGCACCTCCCGTCATCAGATTATAAATTAAAGAACCTCGAAAGCTTTTCTTTTCTGCTTATATTCTTATTCTTTTCGAAAACTGTTTTTTCAGCCTCGTCGGGTATGTAAAGACGCTCCGAATAGGCATTCTCATCACCCATAGTGAAAATCTCTGCCCAACGCTTAGCCTCAGCTTTTCGGTTCGTTTCTACCGTTACGTCAATACCGAGTCTGATAAGAGCTAAGAAGAAATCTCTTTCCAAATCGCCTTCCTTATAGCAGTTGGAGAAGGTAAAAGCAAGCTTGTCCCCTACCGTAGCAACACCACATCTGGCTCCGTTGACAATACCCGGGCCGGTATAAAAGATAAATCTTTCCACATAAGGCTTCATATCCTCCGGAAGAGCAACATTGCCCAGATTTGAAATAAGAGTACTGGTACTCTTTTCTGCAGTTACCTGAAAACCTGCTCCGATAAAGAAATCCTTAAGCGGTAACGGTATAAATCTTGCAACCTGCTTATCCATTTTTACATTTTTCGTAAACATAGCATTGAGGAATTCAGGGGTATTTACACCTCTGAGCTGAGTTGATACACAATTTAAAATTTCTTCAAAGGTGTATTCCTCGTCTCTCGGGTCAAGCTGAGCTCTCAGACACAGTACGAAATTACGAAGAGTACTGCTCGGGAAAGCCTTTCTAAGATTTACGGGAATCTGTACACTTACCTTTTTACTCTTTTTGCATTCACTGAGCATCTTTCTGTAATGAACATCGAGAAGCAACGCAGATAAGAGCTCTGTAGCCGTCACACCGTACTTCTTGCTCACTGCGTGAAGCTGACTGAAGGACATTGTACCTGTGGTGTAATTTGCCATATGAGGCGGAAGGAAGGTACCTCTGCGGTGGTACACCCAATCGTCAAGGTAACTGTACTTATCTCTTGAGTCAGCATATCTCTTGTAGGAGTCCTCGGTTTCCTCTGCAGAGGGAGCGGCATTTACATCGAGCACCATTGAATTGTAAGATATGTCATAGCCCTTGAGTCTGAGATATTCGGCAGCCATAGTGGAAATAAAAACCGTTCCGCCGTAGCCGTCGCAAAGAGCGTGATATATATCAACACTTATTTTTCTTCCGTAATAGAAGACACGGAAAAGAAATCCCCTGTCCTCCTTGTAGTTTATACGGTAGCAAAAATTTTTTACATCCTCTCTTACGGGACAGCTGTTTTCGTTTTTCTCAAAATAGTACCAGAAGGCACCCTTCCTTATTCTGACATTAAAGCCGGGAAGTCTTCTGAGAGTTCTGTCGAGTGCTTCTTTTAAAACAACGGGGTCAATTTCTTCC
The DNA here is from genome assembly GCA_045638245.1 of Acutalibacteraceae bacterium. GTDB lineage: Bacteria > Bacillota > Clostridia > Oscillospirales > Acutalibacteraceae > UBA6857. The sequence continues at coordinate 11,100 of JAZUAZ010000198.1, forward strand.
TTAAGTTCAATGCTCACACGGAAGGTATTTGACCAATAAGATGTGTTCTGTCCGGGGAAGATTCTTCCTGCGTTATCGAGGGTATACCAGTTGTCTGTTCTGTTTTCCATAATGCTCCTCCTCACAAAGTGCATAATTATATATATTATACTATAATATGATTTTTTCTGCAACAGAAAGTAATAAAAATCCTGCAGAAACACACAAAAAACCGCCCGTTTTCACGGACGGTTGATAGGTTAGTGCTTATCCTTCTGGATTATCGTACCAATACTCTCTGCGACGGTTAATTACACGCTTTCTTATTATAAAGTACAGCGTCAGTGCACCGATAAGAGCAAAGCCTACGTAAATATGAGAGACATCGTTTCCTTGTATTTTAATCTCACTCCAGAGATTTGAAATATAAGAAAGAGTTTCCTGAGGAAGATTATGGAAATACTCGGTATCGGGCATATCCTCTTCTTTAGGGTAAAGATACTCGTTGGCAAGCATATCTGCATAATCGGGGTGATCAAGCACGCCCTGATTAGGTGTTGCATAACCGATGTAAAGTGCGTTGCTCAGAGCAATCTCCGGGTCAAGCATAAAGTTGATGTAAAGCATTGCCGCCTCGTAATTCTGCGTACATTCAGGAATGCACATAGCATCAACAAATATGTTTACACCCTCCTCAGGATAAACAAAATCAAGATCCTCGTTGTTTTCCAGCATACAGATGAAGTCACCAACATAGTAAGGAACAAGAGCAGCTTCACCTGTTTCCATCTTGAGATAGATTTCATCCATAACATAGCCCTGCAGAAGCGGCTTCTGATCAATAAGCATCTGTGCTACGTCTGAAAGCTCCTTCTCATCTGTACTGTTAAGCGAGTAGCCGAGAATTTTCTGAGGAATCGCAAAGGCATCACGAGG
>JAZUAZ010000199.1:0-4773 GCA_045638245.1 Acutalibacteraceae bacterium
AACTCAAAGGAGTACCACGATGAAAACAATACTTTTTCAGGGCGATTCAATAACTGATTGTTCAAGATACAGAAAAGCAACAGACGAAAAGCAGTCCTCGCGTGTGATTTTTTCAGACGGTAAGCTTTTCAAAAAGGTAACTGCTCTCGGTGAGGGATATCCTGCTATGGTAAGTGCTGAGCTTGAAAAGCAGCATAATGGCGAATATCGCTTTTATAACAGAGGCGTGGGCGGTGACAGAATTCCTGACGTGTACGCCCGTATAGTTAAGGATATTATCAATCTTAAGCCTGATTATATGAGCCTACTTGTCGGCGTAAATGATGTGTGGCACGGCTTTGACTTCGGTAAAAACGGTACGGGAGCCGTAAGGTTTGAGAAGGTATATAACATACTTCTTGAGGAGCTTAAAGAGGAATTACCCGGGATAAAAATTGTTATTATGGGTCCATTCGTTCTTGAGGGCACCGCAACAGTTGACAGACCATCTCATCCGAACAGATATACTGAATTCAGAAATGGTGTGGCTGAAATGGCATCAATAGCTAAAAATCTTGCAGAAAAGCATGGATTTCCGTACATTGATTTACAAGGTGTATTTGACGAAGCGGTAAAGTATACTCCTGCAAAAGAGCTCCTTTCCGATGGCGTTCATCCTACTTCAAGAGGACACGAAATAATTACAAAAGAGTGGCTTAAGGTGTTTGAAGAATATATGCCTGATTGTGGCTGTGTTTATTGACAAAACAATTGTCGGATGGTATTATAAGTCGGTTAAATGAAAAGGTGGTGAAGGAAATGAATATAGCAATAATCGGCGGCGGTGCAAGTGGACTTGCCTGCGCGATTACTATTATGCAGAGGGCGGAAAAGAGCAGATTACCTGTTAAAGTTACTGTTTTCGAGAGCAAAAACAGAATAGGCAAAAAGATTCTCGCCACGGGTAACGGCAGATGCAATATGCTTAATACTGACAGTGAACCCTTCTATTTTTCACATAATAATTTTCATTCCTTCGCTATGAAGAAATATGATTATAAGTCAGATATCGAGTTCTTTGAAAATTTAGGCCTTTATACCCGTACTGACGAAGAGGGTAGAGTGTATCCCTTGAGCAATCAGGCTGCAACAGTACTCGATTGCCTTAAAAATGAATGTGACAGACTCGGTGTGGAGTTTATAACCGAAACGCCTGTAGAAAAGATAGTAAAGAGCAAAAACAGATTCTCTATAAACGGAAAACAGTACTTTGATAAGGTTGTACTTGCTTGTGGTGGTATGTCTTCGGTACGTGATTTCAACGGCTACAAGCTTCTTGAGTCGCTCGGCCACAAGGTTACGAAGGTATATCCGTCGCTTTCAAAGCTTAATACAAAAAATACCTCTGATGTAAAATATCTTCAGGGTATAAGGCATAAGGTAAAGCTTTCACTTTATTGCAACAACAGATTTGTCACCGAGGAAAAGGGAGAAATACTTTTTGCTGTTTACGGACTTTCGGGTATTGCGATTATGCAGATGTCTGCATATATCACCAGAAATCAGAAGGATGACTGGTCTGTTGTGTCTGATTTTGTGCCCGATATGAATATTTCGGTGCTTAAGGCGGCGATTGAAAAAATCATAATGCATAACCCCGAGGCTCTCTGCGGCGGTATCCTTTCAGGCTTTATGCCGAAAAGAATAGGGGAGACTGTTGTGAAATCCGCTGGTATTGATATAAATCGTAAGGTAGGTACTCTCAAGGCTGATGACATTGATAAGATAGCGAAAAGAGCTAAAAAGTACCGTTTTGACATAGATTCGGTACGGCCCTTTGAAGACTCTCAGGTAACAGCTGGCGGTGCTGATACAGAATATTTCAATCCTGAAACAATGGAATCGACTTTAGTGAAGGGCTTTTATGCAATCGGTGAGGTGCTCGATGTTGACGGCCTTTGTGGCGGCTATAATCTCATGTGGGCGTGGTCAAGCGGGAGACTTTGTGGTGAAAGCATAGTCAGGAACATATCCGGAAGGTGAAATGAATGATAAGAATCAGTGAAATAAAGCAGAGTCTTGATGCGGGCAAGGAAGATTTGTTTGAAGCCTGCAGAAAGATTCTCAGAATAAAAAACGAACAGATAATTTCTCTTTCAATAGCACGTCAGAGCGTTGACAGCCGCAACAAAGAAAATGTTTTCTTTTCATATACTGTTGATGTGGTTGTTGATGCAGACGAAGAAAAGCTTATAAAGAGACTTAACTCGACCAAGGTTAAACTTGTAGAAGAATACAGATACGAAATTCCTGAAAATAAAAGGGTTTCAAAATACAGACCCGTTGTTGTCGGCTTCGGACCTGCGGGTATATTTGCAGCTTTGATTCTCGCAAGAGCAGGCCTTAAACCTCTCGTTATTGAGCGCGGTCGTGATGTTGAAAGACGTACTGCTGATGTAAATAACTTTTTCACTAACAGAATCCTTGACGAAACATCGAATGTACAGTTTGGTGAGGGTGGTGCAGGTACTTTTTCCGACGGTAAGCTTACAACGGGTATAAAGAGTCCGCTTTGCAGGCAGGTTTTCTTAGAATTCTGCAGTCACGGAGCGCCTGAAGAAATACTCTATTCCGGTAAACCTCATATCGGTACTGATAAGCTTGCGGGTGTAGTTAAAAATATGCGTGAGGAGATAATTGAGCTTGGCGGTGAAGTGCTCTTTGAGGCAAAGCTTACAGACCTCATCATATACAATGGCTCAGTTCAGGGTATAACCTATGAAATCAACGGTAAGAACTTTGATTTTGAAACAGATACTGCAATAATTGCTATAGGACATTCGGCAAGAGATACAGTGAGAATGCTTTATGCTAAGGGTATACAGATGATTCAGAAGCCTTTCTCGGTCGGAGCAAGAATTGAGCATCCGAGAGAGCTTATAGATAAGGCTCAGTACGGAGAATTTGCAGGTCACAAGGCACTCGGTGCGGCTGATTATAAGCTTGCATGCCACGGTAAGCACGAAAGAGGAGCGTATACCTTCTGTATGTGTCCCGGAGGTTCTGTTGTAGCTGCTACAAGCGAAAAGGGCGGAGTTGTAGTTAACGGTATGAGTGAATGGGCGAGAGACGGCAGAAACTCAAACTCAGCCATACTTGTCAATGTTTATCCTGAGGATTTTCCTGATGAACACGTTCTCTCAGGCTTTGAACTTCAGAAGCAGATGGAGCAAAAAGCCTTCATACTCGGCGGCGGAGATTATTCTGCTCCCTGTCAGCTTGTAGGTGATTTCCTTAACGGTATTAAATCAACTAAGCTTTCCTTTGTTGACCCAACCTGTCCTACGGGTGTAACTCCTTCGGATATCAGACAGGTGCTTCCCAAGAAGGTTACCGATACTATGGCAGAGGCTATTGTAATGATGGACAAGAAGCTCAACGGCTTTGCTCTCCACGATGCAGTGCTCACTGCACCTGAGACAAGAAGCTCCTCTCCTGTACGTATTCTCCGTGATGATATATACCAGACCAATGTCCGCGGACTTTACCCTTGCGGCGAAGGTGCAGGCTATGCAGGCGGTATTGTTTCTGCGGCGGTTGACGGAATGAAGTGCGCCCATGCAGTGTTGGAAGATGAAAGATAAAAGATTTAAAGGCTGTTACCGTTCGGTAACAGCCTTTGTCAATTATTCGTAATATAGATGCTCTCTATGTGTTTGTCCGCTTCTTCTCTGCTCCTGAAAATTACAACATTCACATTATCTTTGTATTCTTCAAGCAGATTGTATATATACGGCAAAGTATCTTTCGGAAAATCTTCGATAAACTGTTTGAATTCAGGATCAAGCTCTGTTTCAAGCCAGGGCAAATCATATCTTTCTTTGCCTATTCTGTCAGTTACACCCTGGATACAAACATCCGTCGGTAAATCAAACAGAAAAACCGTGTCACATTCTTTCAGGCGCATTTCAATTGTTCTCTTATAATTTCCGTCTATTATCCATTCTGTTTCTTTAAAAATCTCCGAGATTCTTTCATCGAATTCTTCTCTCGAAATATGTGTCTTATCGGGCTTATGCCATATAGCGTCGAGATAATAAAGGGGTATACCCGTACTTTTGCTCAGCTTTTCCGCAAAGGTTGTTTTGCCTGAGCCGGGACATCCGATTACAATTACCTTTTTCATAATTTAATCAGCATCACCGCGGACGATCTTATAGGTTTTTCTGTAATCCTCTTTAGCCCAGCCTCTTTCCATACCTCCGTCAAGGGCTGCTTTAGCTGCTCTCATACCGGGCATTGAGAAGCCTTCTCTCTCAGCTATTGCTGCACATATTGAAACATCCTTGTGCATATTTTCCATGGAAAAGGCGGTTGACCAATCCTCGTTTTTAAGTTTTTCTCTCTGCGCATTCATATAGAAATTCTGTGCACCGCCTGCTGCGACGGCATCGGCAAAATTATCTATTGAAATACCGAGCTTCTGTGCGAGAATAAGAGTTTCATTAACACCGTTCTGAATCTGGGCAACAAGTGTATTGTGGCAGATTTTTGCGGCGAGGCCCTTTCCGTTTTCACCCATATAAATTACCTTACTGCCCATATAGGAGAGTATAGGCTCGATTATATCGAAAAGCTCTCTGTCACAGCCTACGAGTACGCCGAGGGTACCGGCTATAGCATCAGCCTTTGAGCGCACAACGGGACAGTCTGCAAACTGAACGCCTTTTGCCTTGAGCATATTTGCAACCTCAACTGAAGCATCAGGCTCAATAGTACTCATATCAATGCAGA
>JAZUAZ010000200.1:0-4376 GCA_045638245.1 Acutalibacteraceae bacterium
CTTGTTATACTTTTGTAATCATTTTTTTGCCTTAAGCTGACTGAAGATTATATGTCCGATAGCAACGGGACCTCTCGTTATATACTTTAAAAGATTTCCACCCAAGCCCGTAAGCACAGGATTCTTAAGGTCTTTTTCATCGATTCCGTCTGTTTTTACCTGTCTGAAAGTTACGTTATCCTTGATGAAGGGTACTGCAGTTTCACTTTCACCGACAAGTACTGCACCGTCACTGAAGGCACAGATTTCCTTTTTCAGTTCTTCACAAAGCCCGCTCTCGGCAAGAGGATAAAAAGCAAGAACCGACGTTTCACTGCATCCGTTATATGAGGGCGCTATTGACTTACCCTGAGCCGCAACAAGGGTATAAACATTTAATATCTGATCCCTTGACCTGCTCCAGTGGTGGCGCTGAGGTCCGTAATAGGTACCGAAGGGGTTCATTCTCACCTGACCGCTTTCCTCAAGCCTCATGGGACAGTGAGCCATGGAATTCAGAACCTGACGTGCATTGGCAAGGATAATACCGCCCTTTTCATCGTAAAGACCCACAAAACCGCCCGTAAGCTGATGGTTGAAGGACGCTACACTCTTGTTTTTGCTGTCACATTCCGGGAAGGATTGTGTTCTGTAGGAAGAAACGTCATCCATAAAGTTTCTTTTGATAACCGACGCATCTTTGTCAAGCAGAGGACTTATCTGGAAGGGTACTGACTCAAACCACTTCATATCACTGTATCTTCCGAGAGCCGAATTTTCCGTTGAAATTGAGGTAGTCTCAGCAGTATAGGGATAATTTACAGTAGTTCTTACGAAAATACCGTCGGTAAAACTGTTTTTAAAGAAGTCGTATATAAAGCTTCCGCCGCTTATCTCGTCAGGAAGATGAATTTCACCCTTTATGCGTACACCTTCTCCGTCACCTGCAACCGAAAGAGCCGAAGCAGAAGTGTTGAGGAAGCGGTACTTCTTTTTACCGTAGGTTATAAAGCTCTGCAGGAATTCGTCATCACCGATTTTTCTGCCGTCGCAGTGTACCGACATAATCTTACCGGAGGGACTGAACATAAGGCAGAGTCTGTCATTTTTAAGCTGATTTCTGAACTGTGCCTTTTCAGGAGTGCCGCTGAAATCAACAGATATTTTATAGCTTTTCTGCACCTTACTGAATCTCATCATCAGGTAAACCGAGGTGTTATCCTCAGAAAGTGATATTGCCGTATAGCTTTCGAGACCCTTTGCAGTTACCTTAAGGGTTGTGATGTCGGAGAGCTTTTCCTTAAGCTCAAGCTGAACACACTGCAGCGTTGAACCTGAGGTATTGTAAACAGTAAGCTCCTTTACCTTCGAGAGAGCCGCTATTTCCTTCTCTGTTACCGCCGCGGCAAGGCTGAGAGCGGTTTTTTCTCTCTGTATATTCAGTACGGGAGTTGCAAGACCAAAATGAGTTGTTGAAAGAAGAAGTACTCTGTCATCGAATGACGGAGACTCGCAATCCTTCTTTGCATTTACTTTTGCCATAGCTCTTGCTCTTTCAAGGCTTGTCCATATCTGACGGTTGAAGGGTTTTTCCGCCCAGGAAGCATAACCGGTAAAGTTACCGTCAGCGGTATCGTGAGTAAATTCTATCTCGCCGACACTGCCATGAGTTTTAAGGTATCCGCCGGGAGTGTCAAAAACAACGTAAGGAAGGTCAGCGACTTCCTCAACAAGACCGTGAATACCATCGGTATTTGCTATTGCGCCAGTGAACTTACCTAAATCAAGAGTTTCCCAGAAAATAGCATCCGCATCCATATTGATGAAAAGGAAGAGGTCTGATTTTATTTCGCCGCTTTCCTGCTTGCTTCTCAAGTCCTTTACCCACGCTCTCAGACAACCTGCATCGCATACGTCTGAGTTACTGTAAGTAGGAATAACTGTCATGCTTTCACCCTTGTAGGTGTATGTAAGGGGGTTGAACCCCATTTCATCGGAAAGCTTCGGTATAATTGTACGGAACGCATCGAAGGGTACACAACTATAATAAAGACAAAGAGCCTTTACTCCGAGCTTATTGTAAAGACTGACCTGAGAGGGAGTAAACATAACTTCCTGAGGACGGACAATCTTTTCACATTCGCCGAAAATATCACTAAGACCGCTACCGTCGGCATTTGTGACCGAACGCTCAATACTTGCCTCGAATTCATCCTCAGTCATAGCCGAAAGAGCACCGTTGTTGTAGCCCATAATGATATTCTCGTCACCGTACTTCTCCACACGCTCCTTCATCTTTTCAATTATATCGGGAGCGTACTCGGGAAGAATTTTCTGCAGTGAGAAAAAGTTTTCCGTATCCCACGTACCTTTGACAGGTATTCCCCTTTCGTTGAATTCCGTCAGCACGTCAAGAATTTTTCTTATGATCCTTATATCCGAACCAAAGCCCAGATTATCGTTTGTATCTCCTCTGTAGGAATGATAACAGTTGACATGAAAGCCGTAAGCCACGTGAATTTTGTATTCCGACATGATTATTTCTCCTTTTGCATTATATATCTGCTATTATACCACTATGAAAAGTATAAGTAAACATAATAATTTTCCGTTTTGATAGTGACAATTCGGATTTTCTGTGTTATACTATCTTATTGTATATAAGCGAAAAAATAATTTATAAAGGAGTTTATCCTGATGAGTAATTTAAAAAACAATCTCCTCTCTGTTGTTAACGGACTTTCAGCAGAACTTGAAAAGTACGGCTTTTCCGAAAATGCAGAGTTTTCTGCAGAAAGCGACACCTGTGCTTCAATGGTTTTTGAGGGCGAAAAGGGTGCAATCAAAATCGAATACGACGGCAGAATCATCACTATGTATCAGGGTGACGATGCTGACACTGCAACAAAAAAGATTTCATCTTCCCTTCTTGACGAAGAGCCCGATCCGAGAGATATGAAATACATCGTCTGTGAATTCGGCGAGACTCTCGAAAATAAGTTTGCTCTGAAAACCACACTCAAGAAAAAGACTCCCTCTCAGAAGGCGGCTGCACAGACTGTTTCTAAAAACGCAGTAAAAAACGGCTCAAGCTACGACGCTAACACTCTTGCAAGCAGACTTTGTCACGTTTTCCCTGAGCTTCGCCCCTTATATCAGGACAATATTTCAAAGTACGGTGAGTTCCTCGGTGAGGATTTCTTCACAAAGTACGGTACAAAGGCAGTTATTGATGCTATCAAGGAAAACAATCCTCAGACAATGAAGAAGATGTTCCAGATTCTCAACGAAATCTATGAGGACGGCACCAACGATACCCAGAGCCTTATTGCAGTTACAATCTTAGGTGAGCTTAACAACGACCAGATTCTTCTTGCACGTTGTGTTGACTATATGAGTCAGACCATGGCTCCTCCCGTTATTGAGGTAAACAAGTATCTTGCTTCAGCTATGGGTAAGAAGGCTAAGGCAAGGCTCGAAAATCCCCCGGCATTCAAGCCCAAAAAGCAGAAGAAGCCCGGATTCTTTGCTCAGGCTATGGCTCAGGGCGGCGGAACACCGATGCCTCCGATGTAATCGGAACAATATAAACCTAAACAAAGGGAGATGTTGTTATGTCATTGATTGAAAAGGTTGTTGCCCTTTTCTGGCTCAACACCAAAATTCAGGACGATAAAAGAATTGCTACCCTTACTCCTCCCGACGGTATAACCGAGGTAAACGGTATCGAGTATATAAATGACGGTCACAGATACCATCAGCTCGACGTATACTATCCCGAGGGAACAACAGATAAGCTGCCCGTTATTATTGACGTACACGGCGGCGGCTGGGCATACGGCGACAAGGAGCTCAATAAAATCTACTGTCTCACCCTTGCAAAAAAAGGCTACGTAGTTTTCAACATGAGCTACAGACTTTATCCTGAGGTAAATGCAAAGCAGCAGCTCGAGGACATCAGAGAAGCGCTCGTATGTATTAAAGAAAATCTCAAAAACTATCCCTGCGATGAAAACAACATTTACCTTACAGGCGACTCTGCAGGCGGTATGCTCGCAGGCTTCACCGCTATGCTTTCAGCAAGCAGCGAAGTACGTCACATCTTCGATATTGAAGACAGCGGTCTTCGCTTCAACGCAGTTGCTCTTACAAGTCCCGTTGCATATATGGACGATAAGCTCCCCATGAGCTTTTATACCAATCTTATGCTCGGCAAGAACTTCCGCAAGGAAAAATGGGGTGCATACGTCAACTTTGACAGACTTCTCCCCCTCGGCAAAATGCCTCCCACCTTCCTTGTCACCTCAAGCGGTGACTTCCTTGCAAGAGAGCAGACAAGACGCTGTGCAAGAGACCTTAAGGAAAGGGGCGTGGAGTGCCAGCTTATGGACTTTGAA
>JAZUAZ010000201.1:0-3344 GCA_045638245.1 Acutalibacteraceae bacterium
GGATTGCCAACAAGAATGGCGGAAACGAAAATCTCGAAGCTGTTGAATTCTTCCGGAAGCTCAACAGCGGTATCTTCCGCGAATTCACCAATCCTCTTATGATTGCCGAAGAAAGCACTGCCTGGCCTCTTGTCACAAAGCCTGCAGACATCGGCGGGCTCGGATTCAACTTCAAGTGGAATATGGGCTGGATGAACGACGCTCTTCGTTACTTCTCAATGGACGGTCTTTCAAGAAAGTTCAATCACAATCTTCTTACCTTCTCCTTCTTCTATGCATTCTCGGAAAACTTCGTTCTTCCGATTTCTCACGACGAGGTTGTTCACGGCAAATGCTCACTCATTGGAAAGATGCCCGGTGAATACGACGACAAATTCAGAGGCATCCGTTCCTTCCTCGGTTACCTTATGGCTCATCCCGGTAAGAAGCTTACCTTTATGGGTCAGGAATTCGGTCAGTTTATCGAATGGAAGTATGACAGTGAGCTTGATTGGCTTCTTCTCGGATATGAAAAGCACTGTCAGCTCAAGGAATACGTAAAGAAGCTCAATCACATCTATCTTAAAAATCCCGCCTTCTGGGAAATTGATTACAGCTGGGAAGGCTTCAAGTGGCTTGTAAGCGACGATAATCAGAACAGTGTTATCGCATTCGCAAGAAGAGACAAAAAAGGCAACGAGCTTGTGGCAGTATGTAATCTCACACCTGTTATGAGGGAGAAATACTCCTTCGGTGTTGAAAGAGAGGGCATATACGAGGTTATTCTTTCCTCGGATGCAACCGAATTCGGCGGCGAAGGCAAGGGCTCAAGGAGAGCGACCTCAAAGAAGGTGCCTATGCACGGCTTTGACAACAGCATCACTCTCGACCTGCCCGGCTTCAGCTTCACCCTTCTGAAATATAAGCCCAAGAAGAAATAAGGCAGAGGTTAATTTTAACAGGGGTTAAGAGAAGTCAGGGAAACGCCCTGCGTGCGTTTTCGGGATACAGATGTTGATTTCTGTCCCTGACTCCCTCAGAGCCTTATATAAATTGTTTATACTGAACTTACATAATACAAGGAGGAAATTCAAATGGTCAAAAAAACAGAATGTCTCGCAATGCTTCTTGCAGGCGGACAGGGCAGCAGACTCGGCATACTTACTAAGAATATTGCAAAGCCTGCCGTACCTTACGGCGGTAAATACCGCATTATCGACTTCCCGCTTTCAAACTGCATCAACTCGGGTATTGAAACTGTGGGTATTCTTACTCAGTATCAGCCCCTTGAGCTCAACGACTACATCGGTAACGGTCAGCCTTGGGATCTGGACCGTTCCTACGGCGGTGTACATATACTTTCACCCTATCAGCAGATAAAGGGTACCGAATGGTACAAGGGCACAGCAAATGCAATTTATCAGAACATTAACTTTATTGACAGATACAACCCCGAATACGTAGCGGTTCTTTCAGGCGACCATATTTATAAGATGGATTACAACAAGATGCTCCGCTATCATAAGGAAAAGGATGCAGCCTGCACAATCGCTATGCTTGAGGTACCATGGGAAGAAGCATCACGCTTCGGCCTTATGTTTGTAAACGATGACGGTTCAATTACCGACTTCGAGGAAAAGCCCAAGAACCCCAGAAGCAACAAGGCGTCAATGGGTGTTTACATCTTTACCTGGAGCAAGCTTCGTCAGTACCTCATCGACGATGAAGCAAACCCCGAATCACATAACGACTTCGGTCACAACGTTATTCCCGCTATGCATCAGGCAGGCGAGAGAATGTTCGCATATAAGTTCGACGGCTACTGGAAGGACGTAGGTACAATCGAAAGCCTCTGGGAAGCAAACCTTGACCTTCTCAATCCCAAGGTTGACCTTGACCTTTCCGATGACAGCTGGAGAATCTATTCAAGAAATCCCGTTGCACCGCCACACTTCACCGATAAGAATGCCAAGGTTGAAAATTCAATGATCGGCGAGGGCTGCTATATTGCAGGTGAGGTTGATTATTCAATCCTCTTCTCAAACGTTAATGTTGAAGAGGGTGCAACCGTTAAGTATTCAATAGTTATGCCCGGCACAACAATCAAGAAGGGCGCAGTTGTTGAGTATGCAATTGTTGCGGAAAATGCAGTTATCGAGGCAGATGCTCACGTCGGCGAAAGCCCTGAGGCTATTGAAAACCTTGAAGCATGGGGCGTAACCGTTATCGGTGAAAAGGTAACAATCGGCAACGGTGCAACAGTCAAAGCAAAAGAAATGATTGATACTGATATAGAGGGGGTTAAATAAATGTACGCATCAAATGTTTTAGGTATCGTTTATTCAAACGCTTACGATGAATATTTAAGTGAGCTTACAAGTGTACGCACAATGGGCTCGGTACCCTTTGCAGGAAGATACAGACTTATTGACTTCGTGCTTTCAAATATGGTTAACAGCGGTATCGGTAAGGTCGGTGTAAGCACAAAGGCAAACTTCCAGTCCCTTATGGACCATCTCGGCTCAGGCAAGCCCTGGGACCTTTCAAGAAAAAGAGACGGTCTTACCTTCCTTCCTCCCTTCAACACAACCTATGCCGACGGATATATCGGCAGACTTGCCGCACTCAAGGGTATCAATGAATATATTTCAAAGTCAGACAAGGACTATGTACTTCTTGCAGACTGTAACGTAGTATGCAACCTTGATTACACCAGAATTATCGACGGTCATATTGAATCCGGTGCAGACATCACAATCGCTTACAAAAGAGGTCTTGCTCCCAAGCTTCACAACACAATGAGCTTTGAGTTTGACGGTGAAAGAATTACTGCAGTAAGCGTAGGCGAGGCAACGGAAACTGCTTGTGATTATTCCCTTAATATAATAGTATTATCAAGAGCGCTCCTTCTTCAGCTTATCCGCGAGGCAGCAACCCTCGGCTACAAGAGCTTTGAGAGAGATGTTATTGCCGCAAAGGTAAATTCTCTTAACATAAGAGGACAGAAGATTGATTCTTATGCAAAGACCATTGATTCACTTCAGAGCTACTATGATATCAGTATGCAGCTTCTTTCGGGCGAATACAGAGATCTTTTCGCAGCATCAAAGCCCGTTTACACAAAGGAAAGAGACGATATGCCCGCAATCTATGGCGTATGCTCAAGCGCATCCAACTCACTTGTTTCCGACGGCTGTATCATCAAGGGCACTGTTGAGAATTCGATTCTTTCGAGAGGCGTTTATGTTGCTGAAGGAGCTGTTGTTAAAAATTCAATTCTTATGCAGGACTGCTACATAAGTGCAAATGCAAAGGTGAACTGTGCAATCCTCGATAAGAACGTTGTTATCAAGCCCAACCGTGAA
>JAZUAZ010000202.1:0-3026 GCA_045638245.1 Acutalibacteraceae bacterium
GTACTTTCTACCCAAAGCGATATAAAGGCATTCGCGTTATCTTTGAGTACCGCAAGACCGTTGTTGCTTCTTTCAAAAGCTACATCCTCAAATTTATCGGCATCCCTGCCGCTTCTAAATCCGAAATTCTGAAACAGACTAAAGGGAGCGCTTTCTGCAATACAGTTAATGTTAAGCTTGTTTGTTTTTATAACCGTATCGTGTGAATAATTCTGCTTGTTAATTGCAACCGCAACCTTGTTAGGTGTGTTGGTAATCTGCATAACAGAATTGACTATACACCCATTATCCTTTTCTCCGTCATTTGTTGTAAGCACATACAATCCGTAACCGATTTTAAAAAGTGCCGCCGCTTCATTTTTAGCCATTATATTCTCCTGCCTTTCTTTATCAATCAAAAAAATCACTTGCAAATGTAAGTCCGAAAAGATTTGTTATATTTTTAAGACCGTCCTTTATCTCTTCGCGTGAAAAATCCGCATTTTCAAGCTCTTCATCAGAAAGCAGATTCAGCACAGAATAAAATTCCACAGCAACTGCAAGATGATGCCTGCTTTTGAGGTCAATACTGTCGTAAAGATGGTTTTCAGCTTTGCAGATTTCTCCTTTTTCGAGAAATACACGCAGCTCTTTATAAAGTATATCCACGCCCGATGCCGTTCTTTCGATTATTTCACTGAAATCATCAGTATCCTTTTTAAAAACTGTTTTTGCTATGAAGCGTACAAGAATCTGTATCTGCTTCATAAGCCAGTCCTGCTCGTAAAACATAAGATGTTCTCCCTGATAAATGTCAGCATTTTAAAAAACGGTACGGTCATCCGTACCGTTTTTTCAGTTCAGATATGTCTGGCAGTAACCGTAAAAAAGGTCAGAAGCCGTCTTAAGATTTTCCTTGTCACTATCAAGTCCGTGACCCGATTCCGGATAAGCGTTAAGATAATGTACCACTCCGTACTCGGTAAGCTTTTTTTCAAGACTTACAGCGTTACTGTAGGGCACCACGTTATCCTTCATACCGTGATTTATAACAGTAGGAACGGTATTTTCATTCACGTAGTAAAGAGGTGAGAATTTCTCAAGAAGCTCCTTCTTTGAGACTCTTTCCTCATATGTAAAGGTTTCTCCGATCGCCCACGAAAAAAGCTCAGCTATCTGCTCGTCACTTCCGAGTCCGTTTGCTACGTAATAATTTTCATCGTTAAGGTCAGTCAGACCGCAGTTATCGACAACAGCGGCAGGCTTTATAGGTGCAGTTTCAGCTCTCGAATATCCGTAAAGAAGGGACAAATTTCCACCGGCAGAACCGCCCGTAAGAAGCACCTTGCTGATATTCACACCGTGTTCCTCACCCTTCTGCTTTATGAGGGCAAGAGCCGAGTCAATATCATCCATTATATCATTAAGGTCGTACTCCTCGCTTACGTATCTGTAATTGATTGCCGCTGCGGCAAAGCCGCAAAGCTCACTTACTTCCTTAAGACTTTCCTCATAAACGACCTTATCACCGCCTATCCATCCGCCTCCGTGGATGAATAACACAAGTCCGATTTCACCGTCATTTTCCTTAGGGATATTTAAGTCAAGCACCTGTCTTTCATGGGTGCCGTAAGCGATATCCCTGTATTCAATACTTTTTTCGGGCACCAGCGTACCGAAGCCGAAAAAACCCGCAAGAAAAACTGCAACACTGATAAAAAAGGCTACTATTCTGTCACGCACAGCTGTCGCCACCTTTCATCACTTTTTAATAAAGGTAATTGTTTTCTTGCCGGTGTCAAGGTTAAGCTTGTCACCCTCTATGGTGTATTTGAATTCAGAAGAGGTTCCGTTATCATAAGCAAGCTTGAGAGTACCTTCTTCATCGGTGTAGGTGAAGGTTATTTTTTCCTCTCTGCCCTCACTTGTAGAATTATACACACCCGTACCGTCTTCCTTAAATTCGTAGGTAGGATTCTCATATGCCTTGTCGTTTTCAAAGATATACCAGCTGCCTGTAAGAGTAGTATTACCCTGGGCTGATTGTTCTTCATCTGCACCGCCGCAAGCAGCAAAAGCAAAAAGCATGCATAAAGCAAGAATAATTGAGATCGTTTTTTTCATATAATATACCTCCTTTTTTTATTGTATATATTTTAGCATTACACCTGTTTTATGTCAAGAAGAATATCCGTTTGTTTGATCGGTCTTTATTCCGGCGGTATCAATTAAAAAAACTGTCCGATTTTTTTAATCGGACAGTTGAAATATCTTAAGTTTACAGCTTATGCCTTGTCAGCACAGCCGAGAACTGTTTCAATCTTGTGTGAAACAACGCCTTCGATAGCATCTCTTGCGGGAGTAAGGTACTGTCTGGGATCGAAGTGCTTGGGATTCTCAGTGTAGTGCTTACGGATAGCAGCTGTCATAGCAATACGGATGTCTGAGTCAACATTGATCTTACATACTGCCATTGATGCAGCCTCACGAAGCATATCCTCGGGGATACCGATAGCATCGGGCATTTCGCCGCCGTATGCGTTGATTGTCTTTACGTCCTCCTGATTAACTGAGGAAGCACCGTGAAGAACGATGGGGAAGCCGGGAAGCTTCTCTTCAACAGCCTTGAGGATATCAAAACGAAGCTGGGGCTTCTGGCCGGGCTTGAACTTGTAAGCACCGTGGCTTGTACCGATAGCAATAGCAAGTGAGTCAACACCTGTTCTTGTAACGAAATCATAAACCTGATCGGGATCTGTGAAGTTTGCATCCTCTTCACTTACGTTAACGTCATCTTCGATACCTGCGAGCTGACCGAGTTCGCCTTCAACAACAACGCCGTGTGCGTGTGCGTACTCAACAACCTTCTTGGTAAGAGCAACGTTTTCTTCGTAATCAAGGTGTGAACCGTCGATCATAACTGATGTGAAGCCGCCGTCGATGCATGACTTACATGTTTCGAAGTCGGGGCCGTGGTCAAGATGAAGAGCGATGGGGAGACCTGTTTCTTCAGCAGCAGCCTTAACCATTGCTACAAGGTAACCGTG
>JAZUAZ010000203.1:0-15523 GCA_045638245.1 Acutalibacteraceae bacterium
TCTGAACATGTGGGAAACCTCTATAGGAAGAAGCAGCTCCAGCGATATTGTAATACGCTACCCTGCGATTTCACGTTCTCACGCGGTACTTTCAAGAAGAATTGACGGTTGGTATATATACGACATCAAGTCGAAGCACGGTATAAAAATAAACGGCACTGCAATCAAGGAAAAAGGCACTCTTCAAAACGGTGATAAGATCACCTTCGCCAACGTTGATTTCCGCTTCGAGGTAATCGACGATCCTGTTCAGAAGGCCGGTAAGCACACCAAAAAAGGAACTCCGCCCGCTGCAAACCCGAGACAGAACTCCAACCGTGACCTCTACGCTCATCCCAGAGTTATAAACTCCCGCACGGGAGAAACCTTTATGCTGGTCGGTAACCGTGTAAGCATCGGCGTTGCTCCCAAAAGCGATATACGTCTTTCGGGCAGAGGCGTATCCCGCTCTCACTGTATGCTCATCCTTTACGAGGACGGCTGGGCTATAACAGACACAAACTCAACCAACGGTACCTTCCTTAACGGAAAAAGAATCAATCAGCCTCAGCTTCTTTTTGACGGTGACAGAATAACGCTGGCTTCGGAAGTGCTGCAATTCAGAACAAGGAGGTAAAGGTATGTATAACACAGAAAGAAACACTCTTGCCGATAAAATCAGATACAGACACAGGCATGTAGGTAAAACTCTTATGCTTTTAGTCCTTACTGCTTTCCAGTGGTTATCCTTCCTTCCCGTACTGTTTTCAAAGCAGGTTGACGGTCTTGCAATAGCCGCTCTGCTTTGTCTTTACGTTTCATTCGAATGGATATACGTAATCGTTATGCACTTTGCAGTTAAAAAAACCAATTTCGAGCTTGAATTCATAGCCTTTTTCCTGAGCGGTATAGGTCTTTGCCTCATATCAAGCGAATACGGCAGTAAAGCTATGCTCAAGCAGATGATAACCCTTTTTATCGGTGTATTCCTCTACGATTTTATCCTGTGGTTTATCAAGGATGTAAAACGTGTAATGAAAATACGCGCCTATGTGGGTATCCTGTCGCTTATGTTCTTCGGTGCCTGCTTCGTTTACATCAAATATATCGCAAGAACACCCGTAAACGGCTCTTACAACTGGCTTTACATCGGAAGTCTTTCCTTCCAGCCCTCTGAGCTTGTTAAAATCGCCTTCGTATTCGTAGGCGCCGCTACCCTCGACAAGCTTCTTACCGCTAAGAACATATATTTATACATTCTTTTTTCAATGGGCTGTATAGGTGTTCTCTTCCTTATGAAGGACTTCGGCACTGCACTTATTTACTTTTTCACCTTCATCGTTATAGCCTTTATGCGTTCGGGCGACCTTCGTTCAATAACCTTTATCTGTGCCGGCGCACTCATCGGAGCCGTACTTATTTTCTATTTTCTCCCTCACGTTACGGCAAGATTTGAAGGCTACCGTCACATATGGGACGATCCTCTCGGAAGAGGCTGGCAGCAAACCAGCGTTCTTATGTATACAGTCAGCGGCGGTCTGAGAGGGCTCGGAATCGGAAACGGAAAACTGCGTAATGTTTATGCAGAAACCTCAGACCTTGTATTCGGTATGGTATGCGAGGAAATGGGTATAATCCTCGGATTCGTCATTGTTATATCCTTTGCGGTTATTCTCATTTATGCAATAAGATGCGTAAAGAATGCTCCCTCAAGCTTTTACTCCATATCAGCCTGTGCGGCGGCATCTATGATTCTTTTCCAGACCTGCCTTAACATTTTCGGCATAACGGACCTTCTTCCGCTTACAGGCGTTACCCTGCCCTTTATAAGTCAGGGTGGCTCAAGTATGATGAGCTGCTGGGCTCTTTTCGCCTTCATAAAAGCGGCAGATATAAGAGCCTATCCGAAAATGTATAAAATCTGAAAGGAGAAGCTATGAAAACTATCACTAAGCGTGCATACGCATTTCTGGCACTGGTTTTTGCATTCTTCTTCGGCCTCGGATTTATGTTTTACACCTTTCTTGCCGAAGGCGAGCAATGGGTAACCAGCAGATACAACACACACATTTTCTCAAAAAACGGACTCACCGTGGCAGGTACCATATACGACAGAAACGGTGCAATTCTCGCCACAACAGAAGACGAAGTAAGAGTATATAATGAAGATGAAAGCATAAGAAAGGCAACTCTTCACGTAATAGGCGACCCCTCGGGTTACATAGCAACAGGAGTGCATACAGCTTACAGAGCGAACCTCCTCGGCTATAACATCATAAACGGTATTTATCCTATCCTCACGGGAAGCAGTGACAGCAACATAACACTCACTCTCGACGCCACCGTTTGCAAGACCGCATATGAGGCGATGAACGGTAAAAAAGGTACCGTAATTGTATACAACTACGAAACAGGTCAGGTTGTCTGTATGGTATCCGCACCCACATATGACCCGGAAAACAAACCTGCTGACATTTCATCCGATGCAAACAAGTACGAGGGTATATATCTTAACAGAGCAATTTCCGGCGTATTCACACCGGGCTCAACCTTCAAAACAGTAACAGCTATAGCCGCCATCGAAAACATACCCGACATTTATGAAAGAACCTTTACCTGTACAGGCAAATACAAAACCGGAGACGGTGCAGGCGACGGAGAGGTTATATGCAACGGCACCCACGGAAAGCTGAGCTTTGAAAGAGCACTCAACGTTTCCTGCAACAGTGTTTTTGCTGAGCTTGCCATAGAGCTCGGTCCCAACGTTATGACTCAGACCGTAAGAGACTTAGGCTTTACCGAAGGCGTACCCGTAGGAAA
Source organism: Acutalibacteraceae bacterium (assembly GCA_045638245.1). GTDB lineage: Bacteria > Bacillota > Clostridia > Oscillospirales > Acutalibacteraceae > UBA6857. The sequence goes on from JAZUAZ010000203.1 coordinate 2,800, forward strand.
AACCACCACTGTAAGAAGCAGCTTCGACGTTTCTCAGAGCACAAATTTGGATCTTGGCTGGGCAGGTATCGGACAGTATACAACCCTTGTAAACCCGACACAGATGCTTCTTCTTATGGGAGCCATAGCTAACGGCGGTACAGCCGTAAACCCCTATATCGTCGAGGAATCCTCCTCATTATCTCAGGTAAAAACAACCGAAAGCACCGCAATCAGACTTTCATCGGAAACCGCGGAGCAGATAGGAAATATGCTTCGCTCCAACGTTGAAAATTATTACGGAGACTCTAAATTCCCCGACCTTGAAATGTGCGGAAAAACCGGTTCTGCCGAGGTTATAGGTGATAAGAGTCACGCCTGGTTTGTGGGCTTCTCACAAAGAGAGGATTTCCCTTATGCCATTGTTGTGTGTCTGCAGAACGGAGGTATAGGCTATAATGATGCAATACCCGTTGCAAACAAAACAATGCAGTCACTCTTTTCTCTGCAGTCAGGTATGTAAATCTTTACAAAAGCAAAATAATATGATAGAATTTAACCGATAGAAGCCTATCGGTTAATTTTTTTATGAAAGGTCAGATACCAATGAGCGTTACAAAAACTCTTTTTGACACTATGCCTGACGGCAGAGAGGTCTATCTTTACACCATCGAAAATAACAACGGTGTTTCTGCCGGCATCATCACCAGAGGAGCAACCCTCCAGTCCTTCTGCTGTCCCGATAAAGACGGCAACATGGGAGACATCATTATGGGCTTCGACAACGTTGCCGCCCACATCGCTTCAGACACCTACACCGGAAACATAATCGGTCAGTACGCCAACAGAATCTGCGGCGGTAAGTTTACCGTTGCAGGCAAAGAATATCAGGTAACCCGCAACGAAAAGGATACTACCTGTCTTCACGGTGGCGGAGAATTCAACAGTGCCCTGTGGAAAGCCATCATCATCGACGACGATGCAGTTGAGTTCTCATATTTTTCAGAGGACGGAAAGGAAGGTTTCCCCGGAAACATCGAGGTTACCGTTACATACGTTCTCACAGACCGCAACGAGCTCGAAATCAATTATAAGGCAGTGCCCGACCGCGAAACTGTTATAAATATGACAAATCACGCCTATTTCAATCTCGGCACTACAGCAAACGGCGATGTTCTCGACCACGAGCTCCAGCTTTTCTGCGACCACTACACTCCCACAGACGATTACAGCATTCCTTCAGGTGAGCTTCGCAATGTAGAGGGTACTCCCTTCGACTTCAGAGAGCCCAAGAAAATCGGCAGAGATATAGGCGCAGATGACCTTCAGCTCATTATGTGCAGAGGCTATGACCACAACTTCTGCGTAAGCGGAGAAAAAGGCAAGCTTCGTCCCGTTGCAAAGGTTAAGGACGAAAAGAGCGGCAGAAAACTTGAAGTTTACAGCGACCTTCCCGGCGTACAGCTTTACACCGGCAATTTCCTCGACGGCACTGAAATGGGAAAGAACGGAATTGCACTTCAGAAGCATTACGGCTTCTGCCTTGAAACACAGTATTATCCCGACACACCCAACCATCCCGATTTTCCCCAGTGTACCTTCAAAAAAGGCGAAGCCTTCGAAAGCACAACAATATTCAAAGTCTGATATCAGAAAGGAAGTATTATTATGTCTTTAGTTTATCTTTTCGGAAAAGCAATCGCTTCAGTTCTTGCAGTAATTATGACAATCTTTTCTCTCGGCTCAGGCACAGGAGAATACCACGAGGTAAAAGCTCCCGAGGAGGTACCCGCTGTTTTCAGTGTACTTTCCGACACTCATGTTGAAGGTCTCGACAAAGAATTCACATTCACAAAAACATACAGCGTACTCACAAGAGTGCTTGATGACGTCAGCCTTCTCGGCGGAAGAAACGATGCTCTTGTATTCCTCGGCGACAACACAATGAACGGTCAGCATATAGAAAATCTTCTTTTCTACGGTCTTGTAAACTCAATGAATCCTGCAAACAAGATAATCGTAGCGGCAGGCAATCACGACCTGAGTAACGGTGAAGGCAGCTATGAAGAATACGTTTCACGTTTTCTTTACTACAATAACGCATTCTTCACCAAAGACCTCACCACCCCCTACTATTACAACGTGGTGAAGGGCTGCTACATCATCTGCCTTTCAAGTGAAGCCGCATCCGTAAATACAATGTATATTTCCGACACTCAGCTCAACTGGCTCAGAGGCGTACTCGATAAGGCAGAAGAAGAAAACGCTCCCATTTTCGTAATGTCACATCATCCCGCAAATTATCTTGAAGAAAGAGCCGACAACGAGCTTACCGATATTCTCAACGATTACGACAATCTTCTCTACTTCTGCGGTCACACTCACAAGGAATATGACGAAAACAGCGTTTATACTCTCAACGGAGTAAACTGCATCAACCTTCCCAAATGTACCCACAAGGATGAAACAGGTACAGGCATAGGCGCTCAGATTGAAGTATATGACGATGAAGTTATCGTAAGAATCAGAGATTTCTATAACGGCGTTTATCTTGAAGGACAGGAATACAGCTATCCTCTCAGCTGAAAAAATAAAAAAGAACCTTCCCAACGGAAGGTTCTTTTTTCAGTCCGTTTTTCCGTACTTTGCTTTGTATGCTTTCATTGACATTTCAAAGAAAACAAGCTATACTGAAAGCACAACATTGATACGCTTTCAATAATCATAATTCATCACTCTCAAAAAAAAGAAGCTGTCGGGATTTTCTCCCGACAGTTTCTTTTTTATTCTTCATTTGTTTTTCTTTTTTTGATAACTGCCGCACCACCGACAACTGCCACAATGCCTGCAGCAACAAGAATATATATCAGAACTCCTCCGTCACCGTTATCTCCGGCGTCTGTAGAAGTCTGTGCAGATGTCTCGGGAGAATTTCCCGTAAGCTCCTCTGATGTGTTATCATCCTTCGGAAAACCCTCATAGTCATACTCATAATGAACGGTTATGCTTTTATTTTCAAGAATGGCATCCTCCAACACCGTATTTTCAGCAGACCCCTGACAGTATATATCCGTAAGTGACGGACAGTTTTCTATGGCAGACACACAAACCGCCGTTACACCCTTTGAAAGGTATATGCTTTTAAGGCTTTCGCAACCGTCAAAGAAGTTCTCACCTAAAGAAGCCTCCGAGGAATATATATAGGCTGTTTCAAGATTTTTACAGCCAACAAACATTTCTCCGCCCAGTGATTCCACACTGCCCGGGATAGTGATTTCTTTGAGAGACTCACAAAGATTGAAGCAGTTGTCACCGATTGACTTCACACTCTCAGGTATAACTATCTTTTCAAGCCCCACACACATATAAAATGCTTTATCGGCTATCTCCGTAACACCTGAAGGCAGTGTAACACCTGTTATAAACTGCTTGTAGCTGAACGGATTATCACTTATACGGACGATTGCTTTTCCGTTTATCTGCTGCGGAACAACAACCTCTCCCGAGGCTATTGAATAATCAAGTCCGTAAAGCGAAAGGGTACCGTTATCGTTTTCGTCGCATATAAAGCCGTTGTATTGCAGTGCTGCCGCACCAAAGGGCAACAGTCCTACAACAAGAAGCAGGCTTAAAAGTAATGCTATCTTTTTCATTCTGCAGCCGCTTCCTTTTTCTTAGGCATCTTTTCGGAAATCTTTCCCAAAATCTTATCAAGCAGCTTATCTGCAATGGGGAAGAGACGGTTTGCAATAAGTACGCCTACAATTGCATATATGATACCGACTACAGCGGCAGAAATAACGTCTGTTGTGTAGTGTACACCGACGTAAATTCTTGTAAAGCCCATTACAAATGCGAAAAGAGTTGCGGGAATACCGAACTTTTTATTGAGAAGGAATACTGCAACACCTGCAGCAAAGGCAGATGATGTATGTCCCGAGGGGAATGAATAGCTATGGGGAGCCTTCACCATATCGGGATAAATGTATCTTGCTGTCTCTCCGCCCCAATCGCCATACTTCATCGGGAAGGTTTCATAAAGATTGAAGGGACGCTCTCTTGCAAAAATTTCTTTAAGAACGAAATTGTTGCAAATAAGCATAACAACAAGGGAAACAAGCATTGCGAAGCCGATTTTACGGTATTTCTTGGTAATAAGAAGAGCTAAACCGACTGCAATAAAGAGTATACCCTCATCACCGAGAGTTGTGATGATTTTCATAAGCACGGTAAGAACGGGAGTTCTTATTCCCTGTACCCACTCGAATACAAAAAGGTCAAGTCCGAGGAAAAGATCGAAAAATCTGAACTTTTCCGATGTGATTTTCACTTCAACAGTCATATCCTGATCTGCTGTCATTGTACCGCTGAAGGTTTTATCATTTGTAAGAGGTACGATAGTCTCTTCTTCATCACCGGTTTCGGGATTTTCCTTAACAAGCAGAATCTTTCTGATAAAATAACCTTCATCAGCTTTGACTTCAAGGTTGAATTCTTCTCCGCTTTCAAAGCTGAGAGCTTGTGTTTCTGCACCGTTTACACATACAGTTGCCTTGTCAGCATTTTCCGTATCAATTTTCACTTCTGCCTCACCTGATGCAGCCGCAGGAAAAGCGAAGATGCTCATAATGAGTAGCATAACAAGAAGTATAACCGTTATTCTTCTGTTTGTACCCTTGTTTTTGTTTAAAGTCATAACCAGCCTTCTTTCTTTTTTATTTCACACCGCAAACGCGGTAAGATTTACATTATTTATATTCTTTCTCACAGACTTTTATGGAAAATATCGTATTTTCCTTTTTCAATGCTTATAACACAGTACTTTCCGTCACACAGAGCCCCGGGATTCACCGCACACACCTCTGTCAGCGGATCACCTTCAGCACGCGCTACGTGAGTATGTCCGTAAAGCGCAAGATGAGCTCTCACATCTGCCGCCTTGTAAAAAAGAGTACGGCGGCTGAATCGTACATCACAGGTATGACCGTGGCATGCCATAATCGTAACTCCGTCAATATGCTTATAAGCAACCGTATCAAAGTCAGAACCGTAATCATTATTTCCTCTTACACAGATAAAGTTTCTGTCCTTGAAGTTCTCCTTGAGAAAAGCCGCCTCTCTTTCTCCGTCACCGAGAAAAAACACTGTAGAGCAGTCCTTCTCCTTTTCCATCACCCGTAAGGCAAGGTCCTTTCTTCCGTGAGAGTCACTTATCACAAGTATATTCATTCATAAACCTCACCTTCAGCACATATCAATAGCATATACGATAATATTAACACATATCGGGAGGTTTTTCAATGGATAACGGAACAAATCTTTCTCAACAACAGATAAACAACATCCTCAGCAAGGCAAAGGAGCTTTCAGACGAGGGTAAAGAGCCTGATATAAGCGCCCTGAGCGACCGTCTCAGCCCTGCACAGTCGGAGAAAATCAGAGGTATCCTGAACAATCCGGAAAAGCTCAGGGAGATTATGAATTCTCCCATGGCTAAAAAGATTATGGGTATGCTCAATTCTGAAAACAAGGAGTAAAGCTATGTTCACGGGCGACATCACCCCGGATGCAATTAACAATATACTTTCCTCGCTTTCCGAGTCAGATATGGAAAATATTTCAAAGCTCGCCTCAGAGTTCTTTTCCGACACCGCGAAAGAAAAAGAAGAGCCAAAGGAGCAGCCCTCAGGATTTCCGTTCAATATAGATATGGATACTATTATGAAAATAGCATCCGTTATGAACAAGCTCAACAGCCGCCCCGAGGACCCTCGTTGCAGACTTCTGAATGACCTTAAGCCTATGCTGAGTCCCGGACGAAGGAAAAAGGTTGATTCTGCCATTCAGATGCTTAATATGATGTCTATGTTACCTCTTATCCGGGAGCTGAGCTGATGAAGGTGAATCCGCAGAACGCAGTAAAAGATGAAAGTATTATAATTCCACTTGTTATCTTATTGCTTTCCGATGAAAAAAACAAAGAGCTTGTCCTTGCTCTTTTATACATTCTCTCTTGACAAAATTACCGTGTTTAACTATTATATCTATTGTTTAATATTAAGGAGGTATTACTATGGAATACACATACAAAACCAAAGGCGTATGCGCAAGAAAAATCGACTTTGAAATCATAGACGGAAAAGTGCGCAACGTGCGTTTCACAGGTGGCTGCGGAGGAAACACTCAGGGCGTCGCCGCTCTCGCAGAGGGTATGGATGCAAAGGAGCTTGTTTCAAGACTTGCAGGTATCCGTTGCGGCTTCAAGGGCACTTCCTGTCCCGACCAGCTTGCTAATGCAATCAAAGAAGTAACAGAATAATCAAAGAAAAGAAGTGTAAAAATGCTTGGGGTTTTCGTTAACGTAGGTACTGTTATCCTAGGAAGCACCGTAGGTCTTATTTTTAAAAAGGGTATATCGGCAAAATTTACCGACGCGGTTATGATAGGCATCGGTCTTTGTACCCTGCTCATCGGTATTCAGGGTATGACAGACGGTATGCTAAAAGGACAGAATGTGCTTGTTACCATTATTTCAATGGTTCTCGGAGCTATCGCAGGAACAGCTGTTGATATAGACAAACGGCTCAACAGTGCAGGCGACTTTCTTTCACAAAAGTTAAAAAATAAAGGCTCTGATAAGAGTTTCTTCGCTCAGGGCTTTGTTACTGCCTCTCTCGTTTTCTGTGTAGGCTCAATGACAATCGTCGGCTCACTTGAATCAGGTCTTGAAGGCGATCATACAACCATATTCACCAAAAGCCTTCTCGACTTGTTTTCTTCAATGATGCTCAGTGCATCTCTCGGTGCAGGTGTAATATTCTCTGCTCTTTTCGTACTGATTTTTCAGGGCGGACTTGTTCTTGCTTCAGGCTTCCTCGCTCCCGTACTCAGTGACGGTGCAATTGCAGAGATAACCTCTGTAGGAGCTCTGCTCATCTTTGCCCTCGGTCTCAATCTTACGGGAATCGGAAAATTCAAGGTAGCAAACTATCTTCCCGCAATTGTCTTTTCACCCTTCGTATACTACGGCTTTCAGTTTTTAGGAAAGTATATCCCCGCTTTCGCATAAGACGACGGTAACCCGTCATAAAATCAATGAGGTATAAAATGAAACAAAATAAAATTATTGGTCCTGTTTTACTTATTATTGCCGCATTTATATGGGGCAGTGCCTTCGTCGCTCAGTCTGAGGGCGCAAAGCACCTCGGTCCCTTTACCTTTCTGTGTCTGAGAAGCTTTCTCGGCGCTGCGGTACTCCTTCCCGTTATTTTCGTAACGGATATGAGTAAAAAGAAAAAGGGTACCCTTGCAAAATCCACAAGCAAAGACATAAAAGCACTTGTAATCGGCGGTATAACCTGCGGTATTTTCCTTTTCAGTGCCTCTGCCTGTCAGCAGATAGGTCTCGACAAGGGTACGGAGCCGGGAAAAGCAGGCTTCATCACCGCACTTTATATATTACTCGTACCGGTCTTTTCTCTTTTTCTCGGCAAAAAAATACGTCCTGTTATATGGGGCTGTGTCGGCATCAGTATCATAGCACTTTATCTTCTCTGTGTAAAAGAGGACAACTCCATCGTCCCCGCCGACCTTTACGTGCTTATGTGTGCCGCTCTTTACGCAGTGCATATTCTCGTTATCGACAAGGTTGCTCCCAATATTGACGGAGTAAAGCTTTCCGCGGCTCAGTTTTTCGTTGCAGGTATTATATGTATTATCCCCGCCTTGCTCTTCGAAGAAGCAAGTGTTGAAAACATAAAGGCAGCCGTCCCTTCAATCGCCTATGCAGGTGTTATGTCAAGCGGTATAGCCTTCACCTTCCAGATTATTGCCCAGAAAAGAACCGAACCCACTCTTGCATCAATGCTTATGAGTCTCGAATCGGTTTTTGCCGTACTTACATCACTTGTCATTCTCGGTCAGCTTCCTACTCTAAGGGAAGGTATAGGCTGCGTGCTTATGTTTGTGGCAATTATCGTTGCACAGCTCCCGGAGAGACGTTCGGCAGCCAAATCAGATAATGTTGCGCCGGATGAAGTAAATCAGATTGTAATTGAACTTGAATAATAAGCTACGTTATAAAAACAAACAACCACGCCTTTGACGCGTGGTTGTTTGTTTTTCCGCCCATATCAGGGCAGAAGCTTATTCGTCGTTATAATCTCAGCGCCGGAAAGCACCATAATATCCTCAAACACAATATTGTCCACTGTCCATACGCCTATTTTAACAGAATTCTCACGGGCATACCGAAGAGCTGATGTGCTGAATGCAAGATAAGCGTAACAGAAGTTTATACCTGCATTATGCTCAATGCACCAGTCTATATCTGCTTTTTTCGGAGAGGTTACAAGGGAAAGCATCTGAATATCCTTGTTAAGTTCACGGCAGATTTCGAGATACTCACTGTTGAAGGCTATGAGTACCGCCCTGTCAATAAGTCCGTATTCTTCAAGAGTTTCAATCAGAACAGGAAGTTTTTCAGGATCGCAGTTCTTTATCTCTATAACAGGGAAAATATCACTGTCCTCACACACTGAAAGAGCCTCTTCAAGAGTAGGTACTCTAAGATCCTTATACTCTTCTATTCCGTTTCCTGAGTCGAGCTTTAACTGTCTTATCTGTTCAAAAGTCATCTCACAAACAAGTCCTGTGCCGTCGGTCATAGCATCAACGGTATCATCGTGGATAACTACCCACTCACCGTCCTTTGTGGTGTGTATATCAAACTCGTACCCGTCAAAGCCGTGCTCCTCAGCCGCCCTGAGAGCAGGAAGTGAGTTTTCGGGCGCAAGAGAGGACAAGCCTCTGTGAGCAACCATCATCGGCGGATTATCACCCTTAGACGCAAGGGACCAAGAATTATCAATAGTCTTCATAAACATCGGAGGAACAACTATAAGCACCGTACCCAGAACCATAATCAGAAGTACTGCGAGGAATATTTTTAATTTCTTTCTTTTTTTCTTAGCCATAAACGGAGCCTCCTGAATTTTATCGGAGAAAGTATATATTATTTTCCTCAGACAATCAAGTTATTTTCTGAAAACAATTCTGTAAGCATAAGGATAATCCTTCATAAAAGCAGAAAGGGTTGTTCTTGTCTTTGAGCCGGGATCGTTGATTATAAAATTATCCGCCGAAAGAACATCGCTGCTTACGGAATAGCCTGTAACTGTTACCCAGTGCTGAGAGCCGTTAGCTTTCTTTGCACCGAAAACAACAGGCTTTCCCTCTTTCAGAAGGGAATATATTCTGCTGAGATAATTACTGTCTGCATCCGAAACTGAATAATAGGTGGGCCAGTACAGCATACCCGAAGGGGAATAGCTTAGTCTTTTTGCCATCGCATCCGGAGTTATTACCGTACCGCTGTGGTATGATTCCGTCATTGCAAGAGCGGTAGTGGTACAGCCGATTGTTCCTATGGTATCGCCGTATGAGCCAATGGGATAAGAGCTCCAACGGGAATCAGTCTGCTTATAGGACGGTACCTGAATGCTTATTCTGCCGTACTTTCCCGAAGACGGCTTCTGAAGGTACGCTGCTGAAACATATCCTGTCTTGTTGCCAGAATAAAGCACACGGCTCCAGCGGTCATCGCCCGAAAGTACGACCACGCTGTCACCTTTTTCAAGCTTATCCGCAACGGAATAAGAGGTACCGGCACCGCTTCTGACATTCAGTCTTCCGGATGTAACCGCCACCTTCATTTCATAGGTGTTTTCATATTTTTTTATATATTTTCCACTGCACCAGCCATATTTCCCGTCGGCGTACTCTACGCGGTACCAGCCATCACGTTCATCCTCAACAGTAACCCATGATGAATTCTTCACTGAGGTTATTACCGTACCCGAAGGTGCCGAACGAACATTAAGATTTCCTCCCGAAGTTGATATCCGCCCTGCAACATCCGCCGCCGATCCGACAACAGAAAATGCTGTAGCAATAACACCGAGAGTTAAAATATAGAGAAGCTTTTTCATGCTTCACCTCCTGTGTTGATATGACGCGTCGGGTAGATTATATCATAAAAACACACTTTGCGGACAATGTAATTGTTTCCAGCAGAATTTATAAATGTTAAAATATTTACTTTTTCGGATAAACTATTGAACATTTTTATTTTTTGTGGTAATCTAAAACAGTACAGATAAAATTTGCCGGTAAAGGCATCCCGAAAGGAAGAATATAATGGTAACTCAGGTTGAAAACAAAATCAAAGAGCTTAAATCTTTAAAAAGAAAAGAATATTACAAGCAGAAGGACACTGACCTCAAAAACTGGGGTATTGCAAAGGAAGGTAAGGGCAAGAAGGCTACCCCCATCGTAATCAGCGACGACGAATACGAAAATCTTATCAAGCTTTCAAGCGGATTAGGTAAAACAGGCAGAAACACCGTTGCCATCACTCTCAGAAAGGCCTCCGTGTTTACTGCGGTTGTCTGCGCTATGATTGCAATATTCTCACTTTTCTCAGGTGCAAACAGCAACTTTGTAGGCTTCTCCGTAGCAGGTCTCGGCTTTTCACTTGTTTTCAGAGGTCTCAGCGAAGCAATCCGACTTCTTCAGCAGATTCTCGACGGCGGTAAGGGTGTAGTTCCCGAAGCAGAGCCCGAAGCAGTAGAAGCTCCTGCAGCTCCCTTCTTTGTCCCTAATGGCTATGCTCCCGTTCAGCCTCCCATTTATCAGGCTCCCTATCCCCAGCAGCCTTACTATGCTCCCAATCCCGCACCCGTTGCTCCTCCCATTGTAAACGCAGCAGCTCCCGCACCTGTGGAAAACACTTCAAAAACCTCAGATTACAGCACAATGCCCACCTATGATTTAAACACACAGGGCAATTACTTTTCACAAGGATACGAGCCCAAGGCTACCTTCGGCAACAACAACTGAAATCACACTTAAGTGAGTTCCTTCACGGAGCTCACTTTTTTTCATTTTGAGTTGCATTTTCAGAATATATACTGTATAATCGGCTTAAAGGATGAAAATATTGGAGAGGATATTCTTATGAAACCGTTTTTTCTTTTTACCAACGAAGAAAGCGAAACAAAAGTTTCTAACAGAAGACTTTTAAGCCACTCTGTCGGCCTCATCGGTCAGAACATGGCTTACAGCTTCCTCGGAAGACTTTTTGTTTACCTCAACACCGTACTCGGAATACCCGCAGCAAAAACAGGTATCATTACAGGTGTAAGCACCCTCTGGGATGCTCTTAACGACCCCCTTGTCGGCTCACTTATGGACCACAGAAAGCACAAGCCCGGCTACAAGCTGCGTCCCTTCCTTTTGTGGACGCCTCCCATTATCGGTATTTTTATAACACTTATGTTCGTCGATATGGGTCTGAGCGAAATGCAGACTGTTGCCTACGTAATGATTCTTTACGTGCTTTTTGACACACTGTATTCCTTCCAGGATACCGCTATCTGGGGTATTTCCTCACTTTCAAGCCCTGACTCAAACGAACGACGTCGTGTTATCCAGTGGATAAGCATCGCCGCAGGCTCGGGCGGAACAATCGCAGGTCTCTTCCCCGTATTCAAGGATATGCTTGTAAGCGGCGAAAACCCTGCAATGACAGAAAAGAACGCTTATCTTCTCTTTGCAGTTATCTTCGGCTTCGGCGGTATGCTTATTTCTATGCTTGCTTACCGTATGAAGGAAAAGGTTGTTGATACAGCAGGTGACCAGAGCGGCAAGAATGCCATCGAAAACCTCAAAGCTATGCTCAGGACCATCTGGAATCTCAGATACAACCGTACACTTATCATCATCTGCCTTGCAAGAATCGCACAGAGCTTCTCACTTACACTTGCATGGGAATACTTCTTCCAGAGCGAAGGTATCGTATACAATCTTTTCGGCGCAGAAATCGGCGGAGATATGGCAATGACCTTCTACGGCTACATAATGGGTATCCCCGGTGCAATCCTCAACTTCTTTGCGGTACCCGTTATCAATAAGCTCGGAAGCAACAAGAGACTTCTCATCCTTGCTGAAGGTGCAAACATTGCCGCAAGACTTATCGCCTTCGCTGTAGGTATGAATGAAAGATATAAGAACATAAGCGCCCTTCTTATCACTATGGCACTTATCGGTTCATCACAGATTCTCACAAACATGAAGGCTATTGCAGAGCGTTCACTTCTTACAAACGCCGTTGATGAAATGGAGCTTAAGACAGGCGAAAGAACAGAGGGCATCACCTTCTCAATGCAGAACTTCGTTTCAAAGCTTACCGGTGCTATTCCCAAGTTTATTCAGGGCACAATGCTCAGCTATATGGGCTTCAAGGAAAAGATCAGGGGTACCGACGGTGAATTGCTTCAAGGTGCCGCTCTTGTTAAGGCTCAGACATCAAAGAAATTCCTTAAGTACCGTTGGCATCAGTTCATTTTAGGTCCCGCAATCGGTGCCGCCCTCTATCTCATAGTTATCCTCTTCCTTAAGGATGACCCGGCTCACACCGCAGAGGTTGAAAAGCAGCTTCAGGCAAAGAGAGCTGTTTTGGCAGAAGCTCAGACTCAAACAGAATAAAAAGCTTATATAAATTTATGAAAGGAGAAAACTACAATGACAATCAGAGAAGTAATTGAAATGCTTACCGCTATCTACAATTTCCTTGTAGAGCTCTTCAGCGAATACTTCGGAAGCAAAGAAGAGGAAGCACCCGAAGCAGAAGACCCCACAGTATAAAATGCTTAACAGAAAAAGGGCTGTAAAACAGCCCTTTTTT
>JAZUAZ010000204.1:0-1586 GCA_045638245.1 Acutalibacteraceae bacterium
GTGATTGCCGTAATGAAGATAAAGATTGCCGTCACTGTTACGGTATACGGCGTAGACGTTGGGGGAAATCCCGTTCATAATAAGCTCAGCGGCGGCACGGAAGTTTGCCTTTGCATTGGTACCCTCGTTATCAATTGGTAACTGACTTGAAACAAGAATAAGGGGTGCTTCAAGATGAGTGAGCATAATGGAAAGCATTGAAGAGGTGTAGGCGAGGGTGTCAGTACCGTGAAGGAGGATAATTCCTTTGTAGTCGCTGATGTTTTCAATGCTTCTGAATTCGTTCAGCAGAATATTCCAGGAGCTTACGGTCATATTTTCACTGAGAATATCAAGGGGAGTACGGTAATCAAAATCAATGTCCCTGAAAGGTGAGTCACTTTCTCTGAAGGTAGAAACGATTTTATATTTTGCATCATCGGCATGGGAGCTTCGTTTACCTTCACTGTTTTCCGATGAGCAGATAGTACCGCCCGTCAGTATTATCAGAATTTTATCTTTGTTACACATTTTGCTCTGTCCTTTGTTTACATAATGGTATTGCTCTCCATGAAGGGGAGGGATGGCACCGTCGGGTGACGTTTTATATTCCGGATTCAATTATATTGTCCTCCTTCCTGCAAAGTCAAGTACCGTAACGAAAAAAGGTAAAATTTTAGTTCTTATTTTATATTATATTGTATTGACAAAATTACAGCTTTTTGATATAATCACCGGGAAGACCCGACTTTTGAGGAAAGTCCTTCAGAGAGAGTGTGTCATGGGCTGAAAGCACACTCAGGATGAGTAGTAAGCTCGGCAACACTTCGTGCGACGCCATACATTTAATAAAAGAGTGGGTATATTATTATACCAAAACGGGTGGCACCGCGGGTTTGAATGCTCGTCCCGGGAATTATCTTGTATAATTCCCGGGATTTTTTATTTAAAAAAGCATACAATATTCCAGAATAATAATGAAAACGGAGGTTATATACTATGTACAGAACTCATCGTTGTAACGAGATAAGAGAAAAGCACATCGGTATGACTGTTGAGCTTGCAGGCTGGGTTGACGTTGTACGTGACCACGGCGGCGTTCTTTTCGTTGATCTTCGTGACGAAACAGGTGTAACACAGGTTGTTGTTCACGACGAAAAGCTTCTTAAGGGCATCAGCAAGGAAACAGTTATCAGCGTACACGGCACAGTATCAAAGCGTGACGAAAATACCGTTAACCCTAAGATTGAAACAGGTCTTGTTGAGCTTATTGCAGACGACCTTAAGGTGCTCGGTGTCTGCAGCAGAGACCTTCCCTTTGAAATCGGCTCAACCGACACAAATGAGAATCTCAGACTCAAGCACCGCTTCCTTGACCTGAGAAATCCTGCATTACACAATAATATCATCCTTCGCTCAAAGGTAATCGGTCATATGAGACGTCTTATGGAGGAAAGAAACTTCCTCGACATCCAGACTCCCATTCTCACCGCATCGTCACCCGAGGGCGCAAGAGACTTCCTTGTACCCTCACGTAAGCATCCGGGCAAGTTCTATGCACTTCCCCAGGCACCTCAGCAGTTCAAGCAGCTTCTTATGGTGTCAGG
>JAZUAZ010000205.1:0-15530 GCA_045638245.1 Acutalibacteraceae bacterium
GTCTAACATCAACAAGGGCATTATCGAAAATGACATCGGTGTAAATAAAATCAACGAGAATTACGATTCACTTCTTACAGATACAATCGTTGACTACATAAATGAAGGCAACGAGCCCGCACTTATGTTTGTTCAGCTTGATGATGTAGACCACGCAGCCCACACCTACGGTGGCTTCAGCGACAACTATTATCAGGCAATCCGCACCGCTGACGGCTATATCGGCAGAATCTATAACGCTCTCGTTGAAAACGGACTTATGGAAAACGGCCTTTTCATCGTTGTTGCTGACCACGGTGAAACAGATGACGGTCACGGCGGTACATCCGTTGAGGAAAGCTCCGTAACAGTTGCAGTTACAGGTAAATCCGTAAACAATATCACCCTTCCCGAAGGCACCAGAAACCGTGACGTTGCGGCTATCGCACTTCACGCTCTCGGTGTTGAGGCTCCCTACCATATGACCGCTACTGTACCCTACGGTCTTTTCGGTGCAGAAAAGGATAATGAATTCACTACCGTTACTCTCGGTGAAAAAGAGGACGTATGTGAATACTGCGGTATCACACACAGAGGCTTTTTCGATATGATAACAGGCTTCTTCCATAAGATTTCCGTTTTCTTCAGTGAGTTGTTTGGTTGCTGATAAATAATAAAAGAAAGGATGGTAAAAATGAAGAAAATAGTTTCACTTTTGCTCACGCTTATGCTTATCATAGGCTGTGTTTCTTTCAGTTTTGTTTCCGCTGCAGTGGGAGTAAGCCTTTCTCAAGGCAAGGATGCTCTTGTTTCTCAGTGGAGCAAGGGAAATTCGGGAGACATTGATTACAGATACTTTTCACCTGTACAGAACGGCAGTGAAATAAAAAAATATCCTCTCGTTGTAATGCTTCACGGCAAATACAGCGGCTCCCATGAGGGCGAGCAGATAACAAATACGGACTTTTACAAGTGGTCCTCAAGTGAATTTCAGACTCGCTTCAGTGAAAGCGGCGGAGCCTTCCTTTTCGCACCGAGAACCCCCGGCGGTGACACAATGACCTGGGCTAACGGCGGTCTTCAGGATGATCTTATGGCCATCCTTAACAGCTTTCTTTCGGAAAACAGTGAGTATATTGACCGAGAAAGAATTTACATTATCGGCTGGAGTATGGGCGGTGCAGGTGCAGTAAGTCTTGCAAGTGAATACAATAGCTTCTTTGCGGCGGCAGTCATCATCGCTCCCTTTGACGGCGTAACACAAAATCAGGTTGACAGACTTAAAAACACACCCATATGGCTTGTAACCTGTACGAAGGACACAACTGCTTCCCATGTCACCTTTGCAAAGCCCTTCTGGAATAAGGTTATTGACACAACAAATATCCCCTCCTATTGCAGAATCACAACCTTCAGTAAGTATAACTACTATGATTCAGGTCATCATTACGTACATTTTGCAGTTGCAAACGACCTTCTCAGTCAGCCCTCGGACTGCGGTATGAAAACTGAGGATGCAAGAGGCAACAGAATCAGCACAAGCGAATCAGAGTCAATTATCACCTGGCTCTCGTCGCAGAGACTCGGCAAAGCAAACGAAAGCAATGTCTGCCGTTGTGACTGCCACAGTAAAAAGGGATTCACTTCATTTATCTGGGCAATAAAGTGCTTCTTCTGGCGTCTTTTCGGAAATGACGGAAAAAGATACTGCAGCTGCGGAGTAAGTCATTGGTGATAAATAAGGCAAAAGCACTTTAAATCGTTGACAACCACATTTTGATGTGGTAATATAAATTTACCTAATTTTGTTTCAATTTTTAAGGAGGATTTAAAAATGAAAAAACTTATTGCAGTAGTTCTTGCATTAGTGCTTTCTTTCTCACTTTGCATCCCTGCATTTGCTGCGGAAGAAACAGCACAGCCGGAACGTCCCATCGTTGTTGTAAGAGGTATCGACTTTGCAGGTCTTATCAACGCAGACGGCTCAAGCGCACTTACAGTTGATGCTTTTGACGTTCTCAGCCTTATCTTCAACATCGGTGCACACAAGGTAGTCGGCAACAAAGCCGCAGGCGCACACGCTATCGCTTCCTTCGGCAAGGATCTCTTCAGCAACCTTATGGTTAATCAGGACGGCACATCAGTAAACGATGTAACCATTCCTAAGTTTACCGATTGCGGTGCAGATCTTGACTTAAGCGACGACAGCAAGTGGGCTGACACAGCAGTTGGTCTCTTCCGTTCACTTACACGTAAGTACGGCGGCGAAAATGTGTTCCTTTACACCTTCGACTGGAGAATGAGCCCCTCAGCTCTCGCTGATGACCTCAACGCTTACTTCGAAATGGTCAAGGAAAAGACCGGCGCAGACAAGCTTGACGTTGCAGCTTGCAGCATGGGCGGTATGATTACAGCAGCTTACATCGACAAGTACGGCGCAGATATTTTCCACAACCTTGTATTCTTCTCACCCGCTCTTAACGGTGTTGACGTTGTAGGCTCAGCCTTCACAGGCGACCTTACAATCAACGGCCAGGATTTAACAGAATTCCTTATCAAGAAGGTCGGCGGTAACTTCTTCGTTAATTTCATCATCAAGGTTCTCAAGCTTCTCGGCTTAGTTGACATTGTTTCAGAATTCGTTAACGACATTCTTGCTGACTACGGCGACATTATCTATGATGAATTCCTTTGCGAGGTATTCAGAACTACATACGGTCTCTGGGGCATGGTTCCCGATGAGTACTATGATGATGCTGTAGAGTTCTTCTTCGGCGGTGTTGAAGATGAATATGCAGTTGCTCTCGAGGAAATCGCTGAAATCAGAGAATTCGTATTCAGCACAGAAGAGATTCTCGATTCAATTCCCGAGGAAGTAAACGTAAGCTTCGTTTCACACTACAACAACAAGCAGCTTCCCATCTACTCAAAGGCATATCTCCACGGTGACGGCGTTATCGAAAGTGCAAGAACATCTTGCGGTGCTACCTTCGCTAATTACGGCGAAACACTTACAGACGAGCAGCTTGCAGGCGTACCCGCTGAATACATCTCACCCGACGGAGTAGTAAATGCTTACACTGTACGTAAAACCTTCATAGATTCAACATGGATTGTTAAGGGTGCTAAGCACGTTGGCTGTAAGGATAACAGTGACCACACTGAGTTTGCAATCTGGCTTCTTGCTCAGGAGAACCAGCCCACAGTTTACACTAACGCTACATATCCCAGATTCCTTAACTGCGATGCAAACGAAAACTTCATCGCATTCTGATCAGCATAAAACACAACAACCGTACTTTTCAGTACGGTTGTTTTTTTACTGTTTTGCTTTTATATTCCGTAAAAGCCTGTCACTCTCTCATATTCCTCATCGTTTATATGAAGCACAGAACCGTGCCTTGGTCTGAGGTGATTAAGAGAAAAGCTGTTTTCGTCCACCTTGGTAAAATGTATCAGATCTGTACTTTCCTGCATAAAATATCCGCCCGACTTAAACTGATCGGCTATCATAACGTACTTGTCGGTGCCTGATATTCTGTAAGTACAGTTGCCCTCAAGTGCCGTATCGGCAACGGAAACCTTGTTTTCACGCGGCTCATAATAAGGGCCTGACACCTTATCTGCCACCGCATAGCATATCCCCTCTTTTTCTCCGTCTGCCTGAAAAAGATAATATTTTCCGTCCTTTTCTATTATATCCGCATCAATGGCACACATACCGCTTTGAGGTCTGAACAATACCCTTGGCTCACTCGTAAGCGTTGTAAAATCCCTTGTGTAAGCGTACCATATTATTGTATCAAGGTCATCATCAGCATTATTGTGAGTCCAGTATATCATATACTCGCCCTTCTCACTATCAAAAATAACCTCAGGAGCCCATACTCTGTTTGCTGATTTCGTACTTTCGAAAACAGAAAAATCAATTGTTCTTTCATTCTTCCACAAGAGCAGATCTTCACTGTCCCATACAACCATCGAGTTGTTATTTGCCCAACCGTCATTACTTCTCATATCCGTTGCTATTATGTGAAACAAACCCTTCACGTCACGAAAAATATAAGGATCCCTGCAGCACTTTTTTCCGAGCGTCTGTCTGATTATCGGTCTGTTATCAGCCAATGCAGTAAAATTATATCCGTCAGCCGATACAGCAAAATGCACCGCTTCTTCTTCCGGCTGATTTCCTGTAAAATAGCAGAAAAGGTATTTATTCATCGTTGCCCGTCCTTTCGCAGAATGATTTAAGCTTCCTTTTATTCTATAATACAGCAAAATAAGTTTTTTTACAATAGTTGTAAAAAATAACCGCGCCAGCCACACGAAGCGCTGCGGAATGATCTTCTGATGTATAAAATCAAAGCACAGAAAGACTTTACAAAGTCTTCGTAAAATAAAAGTCACCCGCCCATTAACATGAACAGGTGACTGAAGCTTATTTAACCTTTACACTCTTTACTGCACTCCAGGCTGAGTATACATAGCCGCTGTCGGTTGTGATGTATGTTCTTACCTTGAAGTAGTATGTCTTGCCACTTGTGAGGCCTGTAGCAGTACCGCTCTTTGAGTCAGCCTTGAAGTTAGCGTACTTCTTGAAGCCGCTGTCCTTCTTGGTTGAGTAGTAAACTGTGTATCCTGTTTCACCGTCAACTGCTGACCATGTTAGTGTAGCCTTGCCCTTTGATGAGGATGCAACCTTTGAAAGAGTCGGTGTGTTTGTCTTCGTTGCGGTCTTGAGAAGTGCATAGGATGAGCTTTCAATTATTGTACCGTCACTTGTCTTGAAGTAAGGTACAACTCTGAAGGTGTACTTTGTGCCGTCATAAAGGCTCTTTACTGCGAGTGATGTGCCTGTTGTTGATCCTGCCTTTACATAAGCCTTCTTTGAAGGGCTGTAACGGTAAACATTATATCCTGTCGCTCTTGTTACTGCACTCCAGCTGAGCTTGACTGAGCTTGTGGTCTGTGATGCTGATTTTACAGAGGAGGGCTTACCGGGCATTGTTCCGCTCTTGAGAAGAGCATAGCTTTCACTGTCGTACACCTTACCTGCAGTTGTCTTGCCGTAGGCTACAACCTTGAATGTGTATTCTGTTGCTGAATATAAGCTCTTTACAGTGAAGGATGTGCCCTCTGTTGTGCCTGCCTTGACGTAAGCAGACTTTGAGGGGCTGTAGCGGTAAACCGTGTAGCCCGATGCACCGGGCACTGCAGACCAGCTGAGTTTGACAGAACTTGTTGTCTGTGAAGCAGATTTCACTGTTGCAGGCTTACCTGTCTTGATGTAGAAGTATACGTTCTTTGTGCCGCTATAGTCGCCAATAAAGGTTACCTTAACAGTGTAGCGACCGATACCGCTTCTTTTTGAAGCAACGGAAAGCTTGTAGTCAGTATTTTTGGTAAGAGTCCTGCCGTCAGTATCTTTGACCGTTACCTTGGGAGTCTTGTTTTTACCGTCGTAAATGTAATCGGTTTTTGAGAGGGTAACGGAGGAGATTTTTGCTATTGTCTCGGTGTAAGTGTCACCGCAAGAGCAGACATATTCTGTTTTGCCTGCCTTAGTAAGTGTTGCGGGGGTAGTAACAGATTCATAGTTATGCGAAATAGTCGGAATAACTTCATGACCTGAAATCCACATTCCGCAACCATTACAATATTCGCCCGCAGTAAAACCTACTTTATTACAGCCAGCATTTTGCTGAAGATAATTAGTGGTATCTGAGTGCTCACACTTCTCAACAAAATGTAAAGCAGCATTCAGAAGATTATCATTTCCGTTTCCCTGATCATAAATTTCAATCGCATCCCACTGCTCCTGTGTGCCTACAAAATACACATCTGTAAGATTGTCGCAATCATCGAATGAATACTCAGTTATTACCTTTACACTATCAGGAATAGTTATACTTGTAAGGTTGATACAGTTGTGAAATGATGCAGAGCCCATATATGTCATACCGTAGCCTATTGTTATTTTTTTGACTTTATCTGCACATCTGTTCCACGAATCGCAATAATCATCCAGATATATATCTATTGCACCTTCGCCACTGATAACGAGCTCGCCGTCACTGTATAAAATCCAGTTTATAACATCATCGTCTATACCGCATTCACCGTAGTCAACAACCTTACGGGGGCAGCCGCAAAAATCACAAATTTCATCCGAATTGTCATCAAAATGCTGCTTCGTCGGAATTATTTTATTTCCCTCAAGCCACATTTCACAATCAGGACAATACACTCCTGCAGTAAAACCGATATCTGTGCAGGTAGACTCCTGCTTCGGATGTTCAGTTTTATCCTTATGATTCAATGCAGGAACTGACCTTATGTTTCTCTGAGCGTCGCAGCCTTCTATCGTACAATGCTGTGACTCAGAACCGTTTTCGGTACAGGTAGGAACCTTGTCAACAGTATAGCTGTCACTAAAGGCGTGTCCGGACGATGTTACAACATCACCGCCGATAATATATTTATTACAGCTTCCGCAGAACCATCCGTATTCATTTCCGTCAGCGGTGCAGGTTGCATCCTTCTCTTTTTCAGAGCAATAATGCAGTATATCTCCCTTGAGCTCATCATTACTGCCCTTGCTGAGCTCATTCCAGTCGGAAACCGAGCCGAGATAATGAACCGTTTTAAGATTGTCGCACTTATAAAATACAGAGTGACCTATTCTTGTTATATTCTCCGGAATTATAATATCTGCAAGACCGTTACAGGAGTAAAACGCATAATCACTCAACGTCTCAACATTTTTTCCGATTGTCACATTCTCAAGGGCAATACAGTCCTTAAAAGCCATATAGCCTACGGTTACCACGGAATCGGGTATATCGTAAGAAATATCACTTCTTCCCGTCGGATACTGAACAAGCTCGGTTTTATCTTTATTAAAAAGAACACCTGAGCCGTCGTTTGAATAATTTTTGTTGTTCTTATCAACGATTATATTTTCAAGATTGTCGCAATCTCTGAAAGCAGAGTTTCCGATTTCAGATACGCTCTTTCCTATTGTAACACTTATAAGATTGTCGCAATCATTAAAAGCTCCCACGCCGACGTATGACGTACTGTCAGGTATTACAACCTGTGTCAGCTTATCGCAGTCTGAAAAAGCTGAGTCACCAATTGTTTCCAGACCTTCACAGAAGGATACAAAGGCAAGTCTGTAAGAGCGTAAAAATGCCAAATCACTCACAGCCGTTACTCCGCTGTCAACTGTAAGGCTATCAATTGAATCCTTATATGCATACCAGGGTGCATAACCGTAGGCGTATTCCGCCATCTCTCCCTCGCCGTAAATTCTCATATCGCCGTCTTTATCAAGGGTATAATAAACCCCTTCTCCGCAGGCACCGTAAGAAAGCAGATTTTTTTCATCATATTCACCGCAGTGGGAACAGATAAAATTGCTGAAGCTATGGTTGTTTGTTGCAGGTATTTCCGTCACATTTTTTCTCTCATCGCAACCCTTACAATGTATACTCTTACTGCCCTTTTCACTACAGGTCGGCTCTATATTAACAGTATAATCACTATCCCACTCGTGAACGTGTACTGTATAAGCGTCAGAAGACAGTACGGGATAGGTAAAGGAAAATATACCCGTACCCGAGAAATCAGTATGCTCTGTTCTTTCTTCGCTGATTGTCACTCCGTCAAAGCCTATTGCATTCTTATCTGCAAGAAAATAGGTGTCATAAATCCGACTTTCCTGATCATCCCAGGTAGCATCGACAAGGTACCATTTACTGTCGTCCATCTGTACGTAATTCCACATATGCGCTCCGCCGGCATCACCGCTGACAAGCACGCAGGGAATACCAAGTCGGTCGCAGATAACCTTGAAGGTTTTCGCGTAACCCTCACAGACTACACCACCGTCTCCGATAAATACGGGCGCGCTCGAATGTACTGTCTGAGCATCAATGAGATTGTACCACGCGTTTTCACACACATAATCGTGTATATTTTTAAGAGATTCGTAGCGGCTTTCGGTCACGGTTATCTGCTCAAGTGCCGAAGTCACCGCTGAATTGTACTCTGCTCTGTCCGAAACTGCACCATCGTATATTTCCTTAGGTCTGATTGTTATTTCATCAATAATCCCCGTATAGCCGTCAGCACTGTTACCTGTAGCAGATATACTGTAAGAGCTTTCAATTATCCTTAGCCAGAAAACCTGCGGATAATCATAAAGAAAGGCGTCCAATGCAGCCTGAGCCGCATACTGAAGCTCGAGCATAGCTTCCTCAAGCTCATCATTCATCACGATTGAACCCCCTGAAATCTCAGCCGGAAAAACATAGGGACTCTTTAAGCCATAGGTGTACTCCCCTGCTTCATCTTCAGTCACATAGTGCTTAACCATTGAGTCGTAAAGCTCTCCCGCAACGCCTGAAAGCTGATTTCCATAGCAGGTATCGTACTCTGTTCTGCTGAAAAATGATATACGACCGACTGAGCTACCTTCAGCAAAAGCAGAATCTCTGTAACTGTTTTCTACAGTCTCCGTATAGCTTTCGATTACGGTTTCATTGTAAACCGCACCTGTATGAACAAAGGGAACAGTCCCGACAAGCATCAGTACCGCCATAAGCAAAGACAATATAGATTTTATTTTCATATTTTCCCTCCTGAATGTTTCAGATACAAAGGAAGAAAAGTACCGTTAACAACTGTAAGCTGAACATCTTTCCGGACAACTACAACTATATCGGCACTCAAAATCTCAAATGATTTTTTATTCATCTGATCACTTCCCTCGTTTTGATTATATTATCATATAAAAGATAAAATATCAACTGTAAATCTTTTGTTCTAAAAAAGCACAAGCACTTCATCACTCGTTTATCAATACTTGTGAGTGATAAAATGAGTGATGAAAAAATATATTATTTTTAAAAAAGGAAATTACTTTTTATCTTACAGTTTCTTCCGGGGTTATATAAATAAGTTTTTGACGAATTGGATCTAAATAACAATCTCTGTTATTTATTTTTTAAAATGGAGGTAATTTATACTTTTTCAAATCTAAATACATTATTGTTTCTTCTTATCATTTTATATTTCATTTTCTATCCACGCCATCAGCAGATTAACTATTCTCTCCTGCTGATTTTCAGTCAGTTCTACGCCTAACGGCACCTTGTACCATTTGTTAAGACAACCTCGGCAACAGCAGGCACAGGCGTGCTGAGCAACAAACACAGGATGTCCCCGCATAGGTGTCTGTTTACCGTCATTATCAGGAAAGGCAGGAGCAAGACGTTTGGCGATAAAATCTGTTGCGTGGCTTCTGATGGTGTCCAGTCCCTTTTCTTCTATGTACTTTTTATCTTTACCTGTAAGGTGGAATCCGGCTCTGAATTTGGAATTTTTGAGTCGGAGGAGGGTTTGTTCGATTGTTGCCATAGTATCACTTCTTACTTCCGTTATTGAATTCTTAAACATTATACCACCCTATAAGCAATAAAAGCAATATTCGCAGCTGTTGTATATCATCACATTATCGATACAGTACAAATAAACGGACTGTGCTTTTTCCGCTATTGCAATTCAAAATTCAGCATTATATAATCAAAACAGAAAATTAAGGAGGAAAAGCCATATGCATACTAAAAAGGAAATCATCAATTTTCTTGATTACTTAAGAAATGCAAACGAAACTGATTCCCTTGTTACATCCGAACCCGAAAAGTCTGTATCATACAGAAGAAACCTAAAAATAATATGTGAAAGTAACAGTTCCGAAGAAGCCTACAAAACAATCGGCAGTCAAAAAAACGTAACAATCGATGATGATACCGACTATATACCCTTTGAAGATATTTATTTTCGAGAAGATTGCTATGACTATCTTATGGCAAACAGCCTCAATAATGAAGAATCAGAAAGACTGATGCACTTAATTCGAACAGGCAGATATAGTTTTGAAAAGAATCAGATATTAAAGGATAAATTATCACCTGATTTTTTTAACTGGGCTGTCGAAACAACGTTTCTTTCATCAAGGATACACTTTATTGAGGTTTTTTATATGGAATATGAAAAATACAAATTTACTAACAAATATGAAATGCCTAAAATCGGTAAAACTTTTGACGAAGCTGAAGAAGTAATTACCAGATATTCAACTACACCTGAAACGCTCTATACAGACAGAATTATCAAAGGCAAAAGCAGTATGCTTGATGAAAAGGGTAATCAGGTTGTTGTAACAGACTATCTTGCAAAAAGACTTCTTGAAACAAAACTGCTTGATAATATACGCCCTGTTGAAATGCCTGTTGACAAGAAATATATTGTCGAAAGTCATAACGGCGAGGTTACAACAGAAAACGAAAGCAGTAACCGCATTGAGGAAAGAGAAGCTATTAAACTGTTCAATTGTTACAATATAAGACGATTGTTCCCCAGCTTCTTTGCAGATTACCAGACTCCTATTTGCAGAAGTTCCGAGGTTAAAGCAGACAAAAGTAAGCACATAGGAAAAATTGATCTTACCTATGTTTCGAAAACCGAAGAAATGATTTACCTTATGGAGTTCAAAAGATACGACAACGAGGAGTCCCTTCTTCGCTGTGTTACAGAAATATATACCTACTACAAACAGATTGACAAATTAAAATTAAGTTATGAGATTTCGGAAAAATTCGGTATTGATTTTATAGGCAACTACAAAGTTGTTCCAGCTGTGCTTGTTTATGAGGGCCAGCTTCAGCACAAACAATTCAGAAGCAGTCTGTTTGCAAATGTGCAGAAGCTTATGAAAAAACTCGGAGTGAAATTTTTCGTTATCCGTTCAGATAAGCCTTATGGTAAAGAAGGCTTTTTTGAAGCAAAAAACGGTTTCAGGATTTACGAACTTCCTGTTTTTATTATGAATCACATAATAAAAAATAATAATTCTTCTTTGCAGGAAGAACTGGATAAAGCTATTATGAAAGCTGATTTAAATACAGAACCTGAAGTGACAGCAGGATATATAATCGGCGACAGAACTTTTGAAAATTATCTTTCAAACGATAGTTTCAGAAAACTTATTAGTGATATGCCGGAAAACACCAGATATATGTACGGTGAAGGTGCGGGCTCGGAGCTTAAAGAAAGAAAAAATAAACACGGTGTTATTGCTTATCCCCCTAAAATGGCTTCCTTCGGTTCATCAAGCAAAATGATTTATAAGTTAGCAAATAACATAACCGATTTTGAATTTGAAAAGCAAACACCAACTACCGTTGGCGGTATAGCAAACCTTGACGGATATTTAGACAGAGGTGACAAATACGTTTTCATCGAAGCAAAATGCCGTGAGCCCTACGGAAAAAAATCAAAAGTTATCGGCACAAAATACGAACCGCTCTACAGATATCTCAACCAATCAGAGGATACAGAAATTAATTCTGATATGACTGATTTTGACTATGAGAAAGAAACTATGAACGTCACATTTAGTTGGAGGGATGATATCATTGAACACTTCGATCTTAAACAAATGATAAGTCACCTTCTCGGGATAGCTACAGCTATACTGAAGAACAACGAATATACAGACAAATCGATAAGATTCCTTTATCTGATTTACAATCCCGAAACTCTTGCTTTTGATAACGAAGAAACAAAAAGTAAAATTCTCAATATTTATTATCAGACCTGCAATGAAGCAGAAGCAACAATTAACAAAGAGCTATTCAAAGCAATTCTTCTTTACCTCAAAGATGAATATTATCCCGACTCATCTGCTGACATCGACAGAATAGCAAATAATTTTTCTTTCGGAATTTGTAACCAAGAAAACTTTATCAAAAAACTAACGGAAAGGATTTGAAATGACAGAACGAAATTTTTATAACACTTACCTCACTTTCGGTCTGACCTCAGAAGAGAAAGAATATCTTGAAGAAACAGACCGCAATGCAGTTTTATTAAGACAAGAGGTTAAAAATCTTGTTGAACTCCATTGGGTAGACTGCAAAGAGTTTTCGGAAGTACTGGCTACTCCCGCATTTATGATTTTGATCAGATTAGAAGATCTTGAAGATGATGAATTTGAAGCATTTAATGAATGCTTCAAAGCGGATGATATTATGATTTATTGTCTCGGTGAAAATCCTTACAAAGGAGAATTTGCATATTATCCTGATTTTGATTTATTGCACGACCAAATGGATCAGATTGATCTTTTAAGGTCAATGATGGTAATGGAAAAACGAAACAGTATGCTTTCCTCCGATGATATTAAGCTTTCATTATCAAAATTATACGTTGCCGTTGATATGGAATTTGAAGACAATGATGATATTATATATGAAGCTGTGAAAATAGATAACGGTAAGGTTGTACTAAAAGAATGCATTAAGACAAAGAGTTTATCAGAGCTTAAAGAATGGATCGGTGAAACCACGATTGTTGTTTGGCACAGAGAACTGAATCACAATAGAAAAGCCTACAATAAACTCGATATTTCTGATAAGCTGATTGACTTGTATCTTCTTTCCGCAATCGAATATCCGATTCTGACAGTTTTACAGGAAATTGATGAACGACTAAAATATTTCTTTGATGATTGCGATGAAGATAACAATTACCTGAAAATCGCATATCTTTTCTTGATTGTGCTTCTTAATCTTAAATCATAAAATGCAAACGCTCCTAAAAACGAAGCGTTTTATCTTGAAGACATATGCACTCATCACCACCATATTGTTATTCCCCTAATTTTGTGGTAAACTAAACTCAGAAAGCGAGGTGTAGAAAGATGACAAACAAAACATACATAGCCATAGATCTGAAGTCTTTCTATGCCAGTGTTGAAGCACGGGAAAGAGGACTTGACCCAATGACTACCAATCTTCTCGTCGCTGACCCTTCACGAACAGAAAAAACCATCTGTCTTGCCGTATCACCGTCGCTGAAGGCATACGGAATATCAGGCAGAGCGAGAATGTTTGAGGCTGTACAACAGATTAAAATAGCCAACAATGAAAGGCTCAGAAAAGCTCCCGGCAGGAAGTTTACAGGCTCATCCTATGATGATAATGAGCTGAAGGCTAATCCGAATTTATCTATCGATTATGTAGTTGCCGTTCCGAGAATGGCTCTGTACATCGAATACAGTACCCGTATTTATGAGGTTTATCTCAAGTATGTTGCACCCGAAGATATACACGTTTATTCAATCGACGAGGTATTCATAGATGCTACGGCTTATCTGAAAACTCTCAAAATGTCTGCCCACGATTTTGCGATGATGCTTATTAAAGACGTACTCACTACAACAGGTGTAACTGCAACGGCAGGCATCGGTACTAATCTGTATCTTTGCAAGGTTGCTATGGATATTACCGCAAAGCACATACCTGCTGACAAAGACGGAGTACGTATTGCAGAGCTTGATGAGATGTCTTACCGCAGACTTCTCTGGGATCATAGACCCCTAACGGACTTCTGGAGAGTCGGCAAGGGTATCTCAAAGAAGCTTGAGCAGAACTATATGTTCACTATGGGCGATGTTGCCCGTTGCTCCGTGTACAATGAGGATTTACTATACAAGCTGTTCGGCATAAATGCAGAGCTTCTGATTGACCACGCCTGGGGCTGGGAGCCTTGTACCATTGCCGACGTCAAGGCATACAAGCCTGAAACAAACTGTCTGAGCTCAGGACAAGTACTTCACTGCCCTTATGATTTTGAAACCACCAAAATCGTAATCAAGGAAATGCTTGAGGCTTTATCCCTCGACCTTGTAGAAAAGAAGCTTGTAACAGATCAGATTGTCCTGACCATCGGTTATGACATAGAAAATCTTACTGACGATACCCGCAGAAGAGCATACAAAGGCGAAATCAAGACAGACTTTTACGGAAGACAAGTACCAAAGCACGCAAGAGGTACAGTTAACATCGGCAGAAAAACGGCTTCAACAAGACTTATTACCGATGCAGTTTTAAAAGTCTACGACGAGGTGGTAAATCCTGACCTTCTCATAAGAAGAATAAACCTCACCGCCAACCGTGTTGTACCAGAGGATACCGCTTCACAAGGCACTGTCCCCTATCAGCTTTCACTGTTTGAAACCTTTGATGAGGAAGAGCTGAAAAAAGAAGATGCCGAGCTCGAAAAGGAAAGAAAGATTCAGGAAGCACTTATCGGTATCAAGAATAAATTCGGAAAGAATGCTATTCTTAAAGGTCTTAATCTTCAGGAAGGTGCAACCGCCAAGGACAGAAACGAACAGATTGGCGGACATAAAGCTTAAGAAAGGAGTGTGCCGTATGAATAATGACTGCAGCGAAAAGTATAAAGATATAATCAGCCTGCCACATCATCAGTCGATGAAAAGACAGAGAATGTCTATGATTGACCGTGCGGCACAGTTCAGTCCCTTTGCAGCTCTCACAGGTCACAATGCTGCTATCATCGAAACGGCAAGGCTCACCGACAGACAAATTGAGCTTGACGAAGGTACCAAGTCAATCATAAACGAAAAAATACAGATGATATCTGATTACCTTTCAGAAAAACCAACTGTTACGATAACCCATTTTGAACCTGACATAAAAAAGGACGGCGGTGCTTATTTAAACACCACCGGCACGGTTAAAAGGATTGATGATTTTAAAAGGGAGATTATTCTGACGGACGGGACGATAATACAGATTGAGCATATTTGCGATATTGAGGGTGAGTTGTTTAAAATCTTCGAGTAAACCACTCGTCACACCTCAATGCAGCAGTTTATACAAAAACAGAGAGTCGCTGAACTCTCTGTTTCTTTTTTCAGGTTGTCTGATATTGTGAGCCTACATAATTCTGAAAGAATATGTATCCCCCTTCACCGTCAGGCTTTCTTATGGACTGGATTGAGCCTTGCGTACTGATTTTTTCCCCGACCTCAAAATTCAGCCGCCTTACGTCCGGATAGTAATAAACAACCGGTACGAAAGAAACTCTGCCCTTATTTTCTGACTTGACTGTTATTCTCAGGCAGTTCCTGAGCTCACATATGTCCGCTACGGTACCGCTTAACCAGAATTGATTGTAGTGTCCCTTATCCGTGTACTCCGTCGGAACAATACTTTCCACAAAAACGATATGTGAAGTCTTACCTTCACGTCGGAAACTCTGTATGTTACCCACAAGGTTTACATAGTCACCGACCTTAAAATCTTCAACGCAAAAAATCACCTGCTCATTTCTGAACAGGTGATTCGTTAAAAGGCTGAAAACCCTTTATTTATCTATTATTACGAGCCCCAGCGAGTAACAAGGTTCTGAAATGCAAAGCATTTCGGGTTCTTATTACGAGTGCAACGAGTAATAAGCTTTGCTTACTTTGAAGCTTCTTCAATAGCAACTGCACATGGGCAGTCATTGAAGCCTGGGTTGTTACCTTAATTTATGGGGTGTTTTTCAGGGGTATTTTTAATGGGTTTTATGCCTGAAAATGTACATAAACGGTACCTGTTGTACCCATGTGTATTCTGCTGATGTAAAGTTTTGCAGAGAGCTGCATCAAACTTTATTTTCATATTTTAATT
>JAZUAZ010000206.1:0-3594 GCA_045638245.1 Acutalibacteraceae bacterium
GGTGAAGCAGACAGACTCAGGGAGCTTTTTGACCTTATAATAACGGACTGATGTCCCTGAGGGTGTGTTTTTCTGAAAATCAGACGAATTATAACAGATGCTCTTATCTGCATCTGCGGACTTTGCTTTTTCAGTATATCCGTAAATATGTTTGCTTCTCCCAATGCTATTGTTCAGGGCGGATTTACGGGTATAGGTACGATGATAAATAAGTTTTTCCCCTTTGTACCCATAGGCACTGTAATTTTCACCCTGAATATACCCCTTTTTATTCTTGCAAGGCTTTTTCTTGAAAAAAGTCTGCTCCCACGTACTGTACTCATAACCTGCGGACTTTCGGCTTTCATTGATGCAGGCTCACGCCTTATCCCCACCTATACGGGCGATAAGCTTCTGTGCGCAATTTTCTGCGGTGTTTTTGCAGGACTCGGGCTGTCTCTTATCTTCTATACAGGTGCTTCAAGCGGCGGTACGGATATAATAGTCAAGCTCATCAGAAAGAAAAAGCAGAGCCTTTCAACAGGTACGCTTATACTCGCCTTTGACACAGTGATTATCGGTCTTTCAGGCTTCGTGTACGGTAATATCGAGGCAGTTATGTACTCTCTCGTAGCAGTGTTTCTCACCTCAAGGGTAATAGACTTCGTGCTTTACGGCTCTGAACACGGAAAAATAATCATCGTCGTTTCCGACAAGGCAAAGGAAATGGCTGAAATCATTATGAACGAGCATTCGCGCGGAGTCACTCTTATAAAAGCTCAGGGCGGATACACTCACAAAGAAAAGAATATACTGTGGTGTGCAGTACGTGCATCTCAGGTAAGAAATATAAACAGGTCGGTAAGAGAAGCCGACCCTGCCGCCTTTACGGTCATCTGCGATGCAGGTCAGATAATCGGCGAAGGCTTCGGCAAATGACAGGAGGAATATTTTATGACAAACGGCTCAAACGACGGCTTCTGGCTCATAAAGACCGTCGATAAAAAAATCAATGTCAAGGGAGCGCCCTATCTCGATATGCTCCTTTGCGACAAAGAGGGAGAAATCAACGCAAAGCTCTGGGATTACAGTGAGCTTGCCCACGGTGTTTTTGAACCCGGCGAGCTTGTAAAAATCAGAGGCAGTGTCTCAGCCTATAACGGACAGAATCAGCTCAAGGTTGACCGCATAAGAAAGGTTACCTCCGCTGACGGAGTAAATATTTCCGATTTCGTACCTTCGGCTGAATACAGCGGCGAAATGATGCTCGGCAGCATTATGAATATAATCGCAGGTATATCCGACCCTCAGCTCAGAGAGCTTACATATGCCCTTGTAAAGGACAGAGAAGCAGAGCTTCTTCACTGGCCCGCCGCCTTCAAGCTTCATCATGCAATACGTGGCGGACTTCTCTACCACACTCTTTCAATAATAAAGCTTGCAGAGGGCATCTGCGGAATTTATCCCGCCATTGACAGAGATTTACTTATGTGCGGTATTATTGTACACGACCTTTGCAAAATCGACGAATTCAATCTCAGCCCCGCAGGCCTTGTCACCGGCTACAGTACTAAGGGAGAGCTTTTAGGTCACCTTGTTATGGGTGCTATGAAGATAGAAGAAAAGGCAAGGCTGCTTTCGATTGACCCTGAGAAGGCTATGCTTTTAGAGCATATGGTAATCTCCCATCACGGCGAGCCCGATTTCGGCGCCGCAGTACGTCCCATGTTCCTTGAGGCTGAAATTCTCAGTCAGCTTGACAAACTCGATGCTACCGTTTACGAAATCA
The DNA here is from genome assembly GCA_045638245.1 of Acutalibacteraceae bacterium. Classification (GTDB taxonomy): domain Bacteria; phylum Bacillota; class Clostridia; order Oscillospirales; family Acutalibacteraceae; genus UBA6857. Next base: position 1,769 of record JAZUAZ010000206.1, read on the forward strand.
CATCAGCGGTAAGTGAAGTACCCGCAGGCGAGTTTACTCCCAGACAGTGGGCACTAGATAACAGAAAGCTTTATAACCACAACCGTAAAGAGGTTGTAGTCAAGGCAAATCTTGATAAATAAACACCTTTCTTTAGTCAGCAAAATCCAAAAAATACAAATTTTCTTAAGGAAAATTAAGTAAAAAGAGAGAAATTCGCAAAATAGTGTTGCAATTTTTCCGAAAAAGTGTGATAATATACAATAAGTTATTATGCCAAGGAGTGTGTGTTGATGAGAGTTATTACCGGTTCGGCAAGAGGCAGACGTCTTATAACCCTCGACGGTGATGACGTAAGACCCACCACCGATATTGTCAAAGAGGCTCTTTTCAGCATTATCCAGTTTGAAATCGAGGGCAGAAATGTGCTTGACCTTTTCGGCGGCTGCGGTCAGCTTGCAATAGAAGCTCTTTCAAGAGGAGCAAAAAGTGCAACGATAGTTGACCTTTCAAAGAAGTCCGTTGAGGTTATAAAAAAGAACGTGAATACAACAGGCTTCACAAACAAAGCCTTCGTTGTCAACAGTGATGCAGTTTCTTTCCTTTCAAGAACAAGGGACAAGTTTGATATAGCTCTTCTCGATCCCCCTTACTCAAAGGGACTTATCGAAAAGGCGCTTGACAGACTTCCCGAGGTTATGAACGAAGGAGGAGTCATCATCTGTGAGGCACCCTTCACCGATGAGCTTCCCGAGTACGCAGGTAACTTTGTTTTAAAGAAAAAATACAGATACGGCAAAACAGGGCTTTTCCTTTACAGATGCGAAAGCGAAGGGAATGATTGATTTGAGCGAAAGAATCGCAATTTATCCCGGCTCCTTTGATCCGGTCACAAGCGGACACCTTGATATTATCCGCAGAAGCTCAAAGCTTTTCGATGAAATAATCGTTGTAGTAATGACCAACCACAAAAAGCAGGGACTTTACACCTTCAGCGTTGACGAGCGTGTTGACCTTATCAGAAGATGTACCAAAGACCTCCCCAACGTCAGTGTTGATTCCTATATGGGACTTCTTGCAGACTATGCAAAGGAGAAAAACGCAGTTGCGGTAGTCAAGGGACTCAGAGCTGTCTCGGACTTCGAAAACGAATTCCAGCAGGCTCTCATAAACAAAAAGCTCAACGGCGATACGGAAACCGTTTTTATGGCGGCTGATTCCGAGCATATGTTTTTAAGCTCGAGCATGATAAAGCAGGTTTGTCAGCTCGGCGGAGATATATCCCAGTTTATTCCGGGTGAAATTTCAAAAGATATTATAGAAAAGTTAAAGAAAGGGTAAGTTAATATGTCTAATTTTTATGATCTTGAAACCGACCTTGAAGTCGAAGACGTAAGCTCCGACGAAGAATATGAAAAGGATTACGAGGAAGAAGAATACGAGGAGTACGAAGAAGTAACCGAATTCGGCGCTTATGACGAGGCTGCCGCAGGTGAAAGATGGGGCGAAATGGAGTTCGAGCAGCTTGTTGTTGAGCTCAGCGACATCATTGCAAGAAGTAAGAAGTTCTTCTTCTCAAAGAAAAAGAGAATAATCGACGGCGAAGAGGCAACTCATCTTGCACAGTTCATCAAGAATAAGCTCCCCGGTGAAATCATCACTGCAAGAGACGTGCTTGAAAGAGAAAGCTCAATTATCGCTTCTGCAAAGCAGGAAAAGGAAAGCATCATCGCAGACGCTCACAAGCAGGAGCTTGAAACAGTAAACAAGGCAAAGACCTACTACACAGATACAGTAAAGCAGGCTCAGGACGATGCTGCTACAATTATCGCAAAGGCAAAGCAGCG